>JBAUGC010000159.1:0-12437 GCA_049679485.1 Xanthobacteraceae bacterium | reverse complement strand
GCGCACACATCTACTTGCGCCACGACATGATTGAACGAGTTCTCGATGAGCGTGGCATTGCAATCACATCCCCACACGTGCAGCCATTCTTTGGACTCCAGGAGCCGCTGGTAGAGCACCTTGCGCTTGCCTGCGTTGCCGCGCTCAATAAGCCTTCCAAATCGGCCTTATTCTACGTCGACTACCTTGCGTGGGCGATGGCGGCACATCTGGTCGAAACACATGGGCGGGGCTCGGTCGTGCCGTCTATCGTGCGTTACCCGGGTCTAACGGACCGCCAGTTGAAGCGCGCAGAAGAATATATGCTCGAACACATGGACGGCGACCTCAGAGTCGAGGATTTGGCCGCGGCCGCAGGCTTAAGCCCTGTCTATTTCGCTCGGCAGTTCAAGCTTCGCACCGGCTCTTCGCCCCACCGTCACCTTCGCTCTCTCAGGGTCAAACGAGCAAAAGAACTTCTACGCAATGAATATATTTCGATTGCGGAGATCGCGCTCAATTGCGGCTTCTGTCATCAGGAGCACATGACAAGAGTGTTTAGAGCGGAATGCGGGACTACCCCAGCCGCTTTTCGACGCGGCGATGACTGATTAATTCGATTAACTATCGACACGACTAGAACGCGGGCCGGCTCGCCGCATAGGCGACGCGGTCGCGCCATCCGTTTTCGACCGGATCGTCAATTTTTCGAATCACCTGTTTCATGCAGCAGATTCTTCTGTTTCGTGCAGGACACCGCCTAACCGGGTTCCTAGTGTCCGCCACTCGCCGCCCGAAAGGCGATTGGCGATTTTGAAACGATACGTGCCGAAGTTTGGGTTGCGGGCGCCCTGCGGCCTTGGGCGACACCGCCCCGATGAGGTCCAGGACTGTTGAAAGAGCATATCGAAGCCGTCCATGCGCTCTAACACCTGACCGGCGCTTTTTACTCACGCCCGCGGCCGTCGGTTATTTCGAGCCAGATCACATAAATAAAACTGCGAAGAACGAGGAGAGGACAAATGGCTCAAAATCAGGGAAGGCCGGTGCTGCTTGTCGGCAGCGTGCCGCTCGATTCGCCGGCTTCGGTTTTCGACGCCGTCGGTACTAAACTGGGCAGCCTGGTCAAACGCGTTCCCGACGGTGAAACGGGTGCGCGCAAAGACTGGATCGTATGGCAGGCTGAGGTGATGAAGAACGCCAAAGGCCTGGAGCCCGGCAGCACGCGTGAGCTGCAGGGCGGTTACCATTTCACGCTCTACAAAGTGAAACCGGGAGCGAAGGTCGAATTCGGTCCGCTCGGTTATGCGGCCGCCGCCATCCACTCTTATGAAGACTTCAAGAAAGCGCGCAGTGCCGGCAAGTTTCCGCCAGCAACGCGCCTACAGGTGAGTCTGCCGACGCCGATCGCCGTGGTGCTCTCGTTCTGCGAGCCTTCGGCGGTCCAGGCCGTGTGGCCGGTCTACGAGGCACAGCTCAATCGTGAGATCGACGAGATCGCGAGGGCCATTCCGCATCGGGATCTCGCCATCCAATGGGATATCGCGGCGGAGATTTGCTTCGTCCTGGAGAATCCCGAGCTCGCAAAGGTCATTCCGATGGAGCCGCTGGTGGCATCGATCGCGCGAGCGAGCGAGCACGTGCCGCCAGATGCCGAACTCGGACTGCATTTATGCTACGGCGATCCCGGACACAAGCACGTCATCGAGCCCAAAGACACGCGGCTCATGGTCGATCTTACCAATGCGCTCGTTGCCGCGATCAAGCATCCTGTCGCTTGGGTCCACATGCCGGTGCCGCGCGATCGCAAGGACGACGCATATTTCGAACCGCTGAGGAAGCTGCGATTCCCGCCCACGACCGAGCTCTATCTTGGGCTTGTTCATCTCACCGACGGTGTCGCGGGGGCGCGTTTGCGGGTCGAGACTGCGAAGCGGTATCGGCCCGAGTTCGGCATCGCTACCGAATGCGGCTTCGGCCGCCGCAATCCTGAGACCGTACTTCCGCTTCTTGATCTCCATCGCGAGGTGGCCGCGCTCTAAAGCCACGCCAAACGCCATTAAAAGCTCGATGGAGGACGACACTATGTTGAAATTGTATCACAACGACATGTCGACTTGCGCTCAGAAAGTCAGGGCAACTCTCGCCGAGAAGGATCTTGCCTGGGACGGTCAGGATCTCAATCTGCGAACCGGCGAGCAGCACAAGCCTCAATTTCTGAAGCTCAACCCGCGAGGCGTGGTGCCGGTGCTGGTGCACGACGGCAACGTGATTGTCGAATCCAATATCATTATGGAATACGTGGAAGACGCATTTCCCGATACAAAACGTTTGATGCCGAAGTCGGCTCTGGGAAAAGCCGCAGTCCGAAATTTACTACAGCGTCTCGACACCGCGCTTCATCTAAATATCGCGACGATCAGCGTCGGCATCGCGTTTCGCGACCAGCTCCTTGCGGTCCACAAGAGCGATCAAGCACTCGAGTCGTATTACTCGGCGGTGCCCGATCCTCGCCTTCAGGCCGTGTACCGCGATGTCGTGCCGTCGGGCGCCGGCTCGAAATCCTTCCTGCTGGCGCTCGACGGGTGGAAACGGCAGTTTGCGGACATGAGCACTGCGCTTGCATCAAGTGATTGGCTCGTTGGCAACCAGCTGACACTGGCCGACCTTGCCTATCTTCCGTACATGTGCCGCTTTGAGCACTTGCACATGACGGAGATTTGGTCCCGCTACCCGGCCGTGGCGTCGTGGTTCGATCGGTGCAAGGCAACAGCCGGATATCGCAAGGGAATCGAGGCTTGGCTCAATCCCAAATATCTGGAGCTCATGAAGGAACGCGGGCTAGCCACCAAAGCCGGCATCCGCGGGCTCTCTGAGCCGCCGTTGCAGGGCAATGTCGCCGCTTAGCCAGCCCGCGACCGGAGACAGACCGCAAGCTTAAGCGTCGGAGGTAGAAATGGTTCAGCTTCTAGACAGCGATATCAAGACGCGCGAGGTGCTCGACTGGAAGGGCGTCCGTCTGATCCACTACATGGGATCGTCGTGCTCTCAGAAGGTGCGGATATTCCTCAATCTGAAGGGCATAGAGTGGGAGTCGCATACCATCGATTTGTTGGCGAACGAGAACGTTGAGCCGTGGTTTTTGGGCATTAATCCTCGTGGACTGGCTCCGGTGCTCGTGCACAATGGCGCGGTACACATCGAAAGCAACGATATAATTCAATATCTGGAAAAGATGTTCCCCGAACCTCGGCTCATACCCGCCGGTCATGAGACAGAGGTTGCAGCTCTTCTTAAGCACGAAGACGACCTTCATCTTGATCTTCGCACACTGAGTTTTCGTTTCGTGTTCAATCCGCCAGGGCCGCCGAAGTCACCCGAGCAGTTAAAGAAATACCGGACGAATGGAACCGGCACAGTGCGAGGCGAAAAGGATGGCGACAGGCAGATTCAACTCGAGTGGTGGGAGCGCGCCGCAAAGGAAGGCTATACAGATGATAGGACCCGCGCAGCGGCGCGGACATTCCGCGCCGAATTCGACTCGCTGGAAAAGCGCCTGGCTCAACATCCTTATTTGCTCGGCCAAGATCTGAGCGTCTTGGACATTGCATGGTTCGTCTATGCTCATCGGCTCTCTCTGGCCGGCTATCCGTTCGCGCGGCTACATCCGGGGGTGGATGCGTTCGTCCGAAAGCTTCGCGCCAGGCCGGAATTCGCTAAGGAGGTTGCGACACCGCCGGAGTTCGATGCCCACCTCGCGGCCACGCGCAAGGCTCAATCGCAGGCGGGCAAAACTTTGGAGATGGTGGCCGGGTTCTAGCAGGAGGTGGTAAGTAGTTCGGCGAAGGATTTGACCGGGGATCAAGTCACGTTGGGCATGGTCTCGCGATTAGCCGATCCGGATCGCCTGCCGATCGAGCGCCGCTCGCGAGCCGGGCGAGGGGCCGCCGTCGAACAGTGCTGCAGCCTGTGTCATCTCACTACGCATTGCTAAGGAACGTCCGGCCCAAAAGCCTCCGCCGATACCTTTTATTTTGGTTTATTAGTCCCAGGGGTATGTGTCCGTGCAATCGAGCGCAAAATTCCAGGATTCCTGACACGCAGTCATCTGCCTGGAACTGTTCACTGCAACGCTCTACTTTAGATTACTGTAACCCTTCGATGTTGCGGTCGCGCGCAATTATTGTGCGCAGGCAAAGTCGGCGGTGCTTGGCCAATGAGACGGAGAATAGCGCTCTCTTCCGCGCCGCCAGTCGCTCGGCGCACTGTCCTCAAGACCGGCTTAGCGTGGGGTGCACTGCAAATCGCTTCGCCTTTCCCGGTCCATGCCCTTGGCGAGCAGCCGGTGAAGATAGGCATGGTCGAGCCGCTGACGGGCGTGTACGCGAAGCTCGCCGAGGCAGAAACAGGTGGCGCCCAGCTCGCAGTCGAGCAGATCAACAGGAATGGCGGTATTCTCGGCCGGAAGGCTGAGTTACTAATCGAAGACTCCGCAAATTCCATCGACACTGGCGTCGCTAAAACGCGGCAGTTAATCGACCGAGATCAAGTCGATTTCGTTCTGGGCGACCTAAATTCAGCAGTGGCGCTGGCCATGATGCGGGTAACGGCCGACAAGCGAACGCTCCACATCGTGACCGGAGGACATACTGACGAGATCACGGGCAGAAATTGCAGCTGGAACGTCTTTCGCATCTGCAAGACGGCTACGATGGAAGCCAACGCGATTGCCGACACGCTGGTGGAGAAATTTGGCAACAGATGGTATTTTCTGACCCCGGATTACGTCTACGGAGCCGCACTGCAGTCTGCCTTTGAACGTAAGCTTCGCGAGCATGGCGGTACGTGGGCGGGCGACGTGCTTCCGCTCGGCACCGTTGATTATTCCCAGTCTCTGGTGAACGCCAGCAATTATCGGCCGAACGTTCTTATCAATCTCATGGGCGGCGAGGATCAGTCGCGCAGCCTTGTGCAGATTGTGCGGTACGGCCTCCTCCAGGACATGGCTGTGGGCGGTGCGTTATTCGAGCTGGAGAGCATCCTTGCCGTATCGGATGCGGCGCGGATTGGATGGTGGACAATGGAATGGTGGTGGAACCAGCCAAACGTCCCGGAGGTCAAGGCATTCGACGACGCAATCAGGCGCCGGACCGGTAAAGCCGCTAGTGCGAGGAACTGGTTCGGCTACGCGGCCGTCCAGGCGTTGGCGCTGGTCGCCAATCAGGCCAAATCCCTGGATTCAATTGTCCTGGCACGAGCTCTGCAGGGATACACATTGCCGTCCGATATCGCCCTCGATGCCGACCACGCGCTTTTCCGCGACCGCGATCACCAGCTCATGAGCACGATCTTCGTTGGCGAGGTGCACCCTCCGCGCAGCGACCCTAACGACGTGTTTACAACGCGCGCGATCGTCAAAGCCGAAAAGGTCGCGGAATCCCTCGAAGCGAGCGCGTGTAGAATTGCGTTCCCAAACTAAACTCTTGGCTTAATCAAGACGCCTGCGCAGGGGGGCCAGGCCGAACGTGGACTTTGTGTCCGTCGGTAAGATCGACTGGGGGATTGAGAATCACTGCGTCACCATCTTCGACTCCGGCGCTCACTTCGACAGTCGTCCCGAAATCGCGCACCACCGTAATGCGGTGAATACGAGCAACCCCGTCTTCGACGACGGCAACATTGAGACCGTCCCGGTTAAAGACGATGGCCTCAGACGGAACGATCAGCGACGGCGTCTTGCGGGGAATTTTCAGCTCCACCGTGCAATATACCCCCGGCGACAGCGCGTGATCCGGATTGGGCACGTCGATCTCGGTCAAGAGCGTTCGCGTGCCCGGCTGCAGCGCGTCGGCGATGCGTGTCACCGTCCCCGGAAAATCACGGTGCGGCATCTCCGGCACGCGCACCACGGCAGCGGTCCCCGGACTGAGGCCAAAGGCTTCGTCCTGCGGCACGTAAAGCTGGATACGCAGCACATCGCTGTGCATCACGGCGAACAGGAAGGTGCCGCTGGTCGCGTCCGCGTGCACCAGAGTCCCGACATCGACGTTGCGTTGAGTAATCACGCCATCGAACGGCGCGACAACGCGTTGATAGGCTTTCTGTTGATTCAACACTTGCAGTTGCGCCTTCTGCGCGATGATGTTCGCTTCGGCGACTGCGACCGCGGCGTCTCGCGCCTTGAGGGTCAGACGATCAGCATCTCCTTGTTGCGGAGTAATCCAACCTTTTTGCAATAGAGGGCTCTCGCGGTCCCAGGTAACCTGGGCGAGCTCACGATTGGCCTTCGACTGCTGGAGCGTGGCTTGCATTTGCGCAAGCGTAGCCTCCGCCTGCGCGATTTGATGATCGAGCTCCGGAGCCGTGATTTCCACGAGCAATTGGCCGGCCTTGACGGGGTTGCCGATATCAACTTCCCGGCGCGCAATATACCCGCTTGCCCGCGCAAAGATATTTGCCTGCTCAAATGCCTCGGTCGTACCCGGCCATGTCACCGACATTGTACTCGCGCTTGCGCGCACCAGCGCGACACGCACGCTAGGAACGAAATCTCGGTGCAACCCGGCCGTCGACAGTACTTGCGCACGCAGCTGGTAATGCCGCCAGAGGCCGATGCCTACGGCTCCGCAAAGCAGAACCAACACGCCCACAGCCAAGATTCGACCGCGCCCATGCACCTTGGTCACGGGGCTGCCGGGCTCAATCACGGTCCCAATTGGCTTGCGATCGCGAGGCTCTTGACCCGCCTCAGCGCTAGAGTCTGTCGTCGGAGACTGCTGCACATCATTCATTTGCGGGTCCTCCGCAAATACACCATCCGCGTTTGCCGTCATTACTTCTTGCGCAGCGACGCGAACAGATATGGCACTAACGGGGCCGGCTGGCTATATCCCGTTCGAAGTCTGAACATCCGCCGGCGCCGTTACCCATCCGGTGCATCCGACCGGTATACCGTGACTTCCGTGGCTGGATCGATTGGGGCAGTCCATGGGCGCCGCTCCAACATCCGATATGTGTCCGTGTAGCCAGCTTCCCAGCGGCTTTGGACTGCCGCTCGCGAGAAGTCGAAATCGCGCGCATTGGTCTCGCCCTTCAGCGGCTGGGCATTGATCTCGACGAGATGCATGGTGGTTCTGCAGCTCCAGCCGGCGAGTTCCTTAACTCTCGGAGAATCCTTTTGCTCCGCGGGCAACATGTCGACCAGCTCACGGATGATTCGGCGCATGCGATGAAGCTGGGCCTGTCGCATGATGTGGCTGCGGGAGCGGCTTCCGAACAGAATATCTTTTACACGCATGAAGGCGTGTGACAGGGATTGGGGTCGCGGCCCCCGCAACGGCCATATCTGTATCGCGAAGACGACAGAGCTCTGCCGCGGGTCCTCGTCAAAAACCACCTCGATCGGTGAATTTGAATAGACGCCGCCGTCCCAATAATACTCTCCGTCGACCGGCACGGCCGGAAAGCAAGGAGGAACGGCACTCGAACCAAGCACGTGTTCGAGGGCGATTTTCTCTCGACCGCTGTCGAAGTACCACATCTCACCGGTTTCAACTTTGGTCAGTCCAAGCGTGAACCTGATATTTCCAGAATTGACGAGATTGAAATCAACCAGGGTCGGCAGCAGCTTTTTGAGCGGTTCGACGAGATACATTGCCGCCTGCTCGATACCCACACGCGCGTCGATACCCCAGGCGAGCGCCGGGTTCGGATAGAAGAAGCCGGGCACGCCGCTCACCAGCGGAGACATCTGGTTCCACGGCTCCGGCAACCGCGGATCAAGCCGCTCCCAAAACTCTTTCAACCTGTTGATCCGATCGGACGCCTCATTCCCGGCGATAATGGCGCCGTTAATTGCTCCGATTGAGGTACCAATGACCCAGTCTGGCTCGATACCTGCCTCGTGCAGCGCCTGGTAAGCGCCCGCCTGATACGACCCTGGCGCCCCGCCTCCCTGCATCACCAACACCACGCGGCCAGGCAAGCTCGCGCGAGTTATCGGGTTTACGCTCTCCGATAGCGAGCTGAGATCTAAAGTCATCGTGCACCCCTGCGCGAACTGCGTGAAGCTTCCACCGAGGACTTCTCCACCCCTCCAAAGATCCCGACCCTAATTCGGAATGTCGCCCGTTGGACGTCTCGGCTCACCCATAAGGGCAGGTTGGAATAGTGCTGCAGAGGTTAGTGTGCAGACAAGTGACAGTGCCAACAGCTTGCCCATGCTCGATATACCTGGCTGATTGGAGAGCCAAAGGCTGCCAAAGGCGGTCGCGGTCAGAAGCGTGCTGTAGAACACCGCCCGGGTGAGCACTGACTGCAGGAAATTGCTTTGTCCCCGCCTCCAAGCGGTGACGTAGTAGATTTTGAACGCAACGCCGACGCCAAGCAAAACTGGCAGCGCAATGATGTTCGCGTAGTTAAGCTCAAATTTCGTAAGGGCGCAGATTTCGAGGGTCACGACGCCGGCGACCAGGAGAGGAATAAGCGTTACCAGCACATCGGTCAGGCGCCTCAGCACGATCCACAGCAATACTGCGATGGAAAGTAATGCCAACGCCGCCGCTTCCGCGAATGCCTCGACGATCGTGCTGCCCCACTCTGTGCTGCCTATCGCCTCTCCGGTCGCGCTCGGTTGAACCGCCTGTACAGCGTGAGCGAACCGGCTGACCACGGCATTGTCGTTGGCGTTACCTTTGGGCCAGACTTCAATCCTCTGTTTGCCGTCGGGCGCGATCCAATCGCGGACGAGATCGGGCGGCAAGGATGCCCGGGTCACATGTTCCGCAGTTAAGCTTTCGCCGACATCATCGAGATCAAGTCGCAAGGGACGAACAAAAGCATCGGTAGCGGCTCCGCGTCGCGCGGTATCCGCCTGCGCGAGGTTGTCGAGCGCGGCCGCCAACCGCCGGGCGGCGTCAGCGCCCGCGCCGTCATGCTTATCGGCAATGTCTTGCAGAGTTTTCATGGCCTGCTTCAGCGCTGCCACGTCATCAGCGTCACTGGGAGACGGCCGGGGCGTTGAATGGAGAGCAGCGACAAGGCTTTTTCCCGCGGCCTCGATGACTGGTAGATTTTGATCTTGGTTTCTCGGAACAAAGCTCTCAAGCGTCCAGGTTGCGGCTACCTCCGGTAATGCAGCAAGCCGTGCGGCGACGGGGCCCGTGTCTTCCGGTCGAACCAAAACCTTCGCGGTATTTAGGGGCACTTCCTTGCCCAGCCGGAACAGGGAGGTTAGCGCCGCGGATGATTGGTTCTCGAGTGCGAGCGGGTTGAAATTGAATTTTAAATTCGGCAGCGCCGGCAGCCCGGCGGCAACGACGAGACCCGTGGCTGTGATCACAGCAAAACGATGACGCTTGAGGAAGGAGTCCACTGGCGCCAGCGCCGATAATGCAAGCGGTTTCGCCTCCGGCAGCGGTTTGAACGCGCGGACTAACGCCGGCAGCAGCGTCAAACTTAAGGCGTAAGCGACCACCATTCCGAACCCGGCAACGAGGCCGAGTTGTGCAAGGCCGCTATAAGCTGTGGGTGTGAACGACAGAAATCCGGCAGCCGCGGCACCGGCAGCCAACGTAAGGGGAATACCGACCCACTTGGCCGAGCCGAGTAAGGCGCGATCAAGGTCGTCGACCTCATGGCGTTCCTCCCGATAGCGAACAGTGTACTGGATCGCGAAATCGGCGCCGAGACCAACAAAAAGAACGGCGAACGCCAGCGAGATCGGGTTCAGCGCTCCGACCATCAAAAGCCCGCCGCCGGCCGTGATCACGAGGCCAATAGCCAGATTGATAACGACTGCGGCAACGAGGCGGACGGACCAAAGTGCCAACCACAAGATGACGAGAATGATCCCGCCCGTCACGACGCTGTTGAGCAGAATTCCTTCGTGTATGCCCGAGAATTCATTGTCGGAAATGATGACCGGCCCGGTTAGAGTAATGCTGGCGCCGTACTTCTTCTCAAGCCCGAGCTGACTGACAAGCTCACGAATGGCTGCCGTAGCCCGGCCGCCGGGCTCGAGAGCTTTCTCGTCGAGAACCGGCCAGACCTCGATGTAGTGGTGCAAGCCGCCGCTATGCGCAGCGCCTTGCAGCAAGGCTTTCCACGAAAACTCGGCCGCTTGCCCTTTTGCCACATCCTCAAGCGTGGCTGCGATGAGGCTTAAGGGTCGCGCCATGTTGTCTGGCGGTGTGTTTCTGGATTTTTCGAATCCTAAGACTTCTATCAAAACCTGTACGAGGCCGCGCAAACTTGGATCGCCGAGCAGTTGCCCAATCAGAGGCCGCACCTTGTTCAGCTGCCCCGTGATCTGTTCGACCTGATCCGGAGCGAGAAACAACAACCCGTTGCGGCGGAAGAACGGAGTGTCCAGTTCATCCGTTACCGAGCGATAGAGTTCCGGTTTGTTGCTCAGTCCTTGCCGAACTTCCCGCGCAGCCGCTTCGGCGGCCTCGGGCGTGGTCGCGCCTACGTCGATTAGAATGAGATCGACTGTCTGCGGAAAAGCCTCGCGGAAGGCGATCTCCTGTTGGCGCCACGGCAATTTGGCCGAAAGCAAATCGTCGGTATTCGTGTCAATTGCGAAATGACCTGCGGCGTAAATACCGCAAGCGAGACCAAGAAGCAGCGCTGCCGTTATAACAACGCGGAAATGCCGAACGCAGAAGCTGACCGCGTCATTGATCCAAGCCTGGAGCAAGCTCATTCCTCCGCACCAGGTTCGGACTTACTCACCCTCAAATAGGATCGCAAGGCCCGGGACCAAAGCGGGACATCAGGCAATACTGCGGCGACCGGCGCATCGCCGAGACCCGTAGGATGGCATTCCTGGCGATGTGGGCTCGGCCGCGGTTCCAACGCTGCGTGTGCCGCGCGGCACGATGCAGATCAAAGTGACTGGGTCATTCGAACGACCATCGGTGAAACAGGCGCAGCGTTGAACAGGACATTTGAAGGGCCCGGTCGCGGTTGAGACCCGCGATCACGACGCCGGGATCGTCTGCCGCAACAAATATGCGGCCTGTACTTTCATCAGCGTAATCTAACACGGAGAAGATAAAGACGGGACGGACCCGGTTACCGCGGCGGCATTCGCTCGAACGTCCGCAAGCCTTCGGGGATTTGGTGGAATGCCTGCTTGTCGATGGTGAAGATCGCCATTTGCGGTGTGCCAAAGAGGTTTGGCTCGTCGAGCGTGCCGATCTTCAGGATGACCGCGGATAAACCCGGCCGGCGCGTGACGAGGTGCGTACCGCACTCCGCGCAGAATTCCCGCGTAACCGCATTATCGAGGTCGCTCCGCGAAAACTGCTTGGGTGTCCCTTTGGAATAATGGAAACCCTTGGGCGGCATCAGCATGAACATGTTCGGTGAGCCACCGCTGATGTACTGGCATTCGCGGCAATGGCATTGAGCGCGCAGCATCGGGTCACCTTCGGCCACGTAGCGCACCTGCCCGCAATAGCACCCGCCTTCCAATTTCATGGCCGCCTCCTGATTGCCACTGAAATATCGCCACGAAGCTACATCAGTCGCCGGGATTGTGGCGCGCCGAACGCTGACAATCAATGCTGGACCGCAAAACGACTGCGCCTGGGAATTTCAATAGATTTTCGATCGCCACTCCAAGGTGTATCTGTGCTTGCGCGCTGCGCCGATTTGGGAAAGCGTGGCAGCCGTGTATTTTTCTTATTTGCGAGACGAGCATGCCCGCTCCGAAACCGCCTGCGTTTGAGACCTTGAGCCTGCATGCCGGACAGCACCCGGACCCGGTCACGCGCTCGCGCGCGGTGCCGATCTATCAGACGACGTCATATGTGTTCGACGATGCCGATCATGCTGCCGGCCTGTTCAATCTGGAGCGCGCCGGCCACATTTACACGCGCATCTCCAATCCGACGACGGCGGTGCTGGAAGAGCGGCTGGCGGCGCTTGAAGATGGCGTCGGCGCTGTCTGCACCGCAAGCGGCATGGCGGCGATGCATCTTGCCATCGCGGCGCTGCTCGGCGCTGGCGATCATATCGTTGCGTCGGCCTCGCTCTATGGCGGCAGCATTAATCTGCTGACGCATACGATGCCGCGCTTCGGCATTACCACGACTTTCGTGAAGCCGCGCGATCTCGACGGCTTTCGCGCTGCGATCGGGCCGAAGACCCTGCTGCTGATTGCCGAGACCATCGGAAATCCGGGCCTGGAAGTTCTCGACATCCCGAAGGTGGCGGAGATCGCGCATGCGGCCGGCATTCCGCTCCTCATCGATACTACATGCGCCACGCCGTACCTCAGCCGGCCGCTGATACTCGGCGCCGACATAGTCATGCACTCGATCACCAAATCGATTGGCGGGCACGGCATCGCCATCGGCGGCGCGATCATTGATGGCGGCCGCTTTGACTGGCAGGCTTCAGATAAATTCCCGACGTTGACCGCGCCATACGCCGGCTACCACGGCATCGTC
>JBAUGC010000158.1:0-11830 GCA_049679485.1 Xanthobacteraceae bacterium | reverse complement strand
CGCTCATCTTCCTGGCCAGCGCCGACAGTGACTTCATGACTGGCCAGAACGTCCTGATCGACGGCGGCAATTCCAACACCTGACGTGGCCCGCAGGCATGGCAGCCCCGCAGCGTCCGCGTTGAGGCGCTATTTCCGGGACCCGTAGCTTTGACTATATTCCGTCCGCACCCTGATTTTCGTGGAGGACGCCATGGCGGTCGTGACCGCAAAGACGCCGGCCAAAGGCCAGCCCGACCGCAAGCACAACATCGAAGCGATGCGGCAAGACTATTACGACCGCATCGCCAAGCACGACATGACCCCGCTGTGGACGGTGATGAGTTCACTGATCCCGGATGAGCCGGTTACGCGCTGCGTGCCGGCGGTCTGGCATTTTGGCGATGTCAAATCGCTGGTCATGGAATCGGGCGGGCTGATCAGCGCGGAGGACGCCAAGCGCCGCGTGCTGATCCTTGAGAATCCGGCCCTGCGCGGCGAAGCGCGCGTCACCAACACATTGTTCGCCGGCATCCAGATGATCATGCCGGGCGAGATCGCGCCGGCTCATCGCCACGCCTCGTCCGCCATTCGCTTCGTCCTCGACGGAAAGGGGGCCTACACGGCTGTCGAGGGCGAGAAGGCGTTCATGTCGCCCGGCGATTTCCTGATCACCGCCAATTGGGCACCGCACGATCACGGCAACACCTCGGACAAGCCGATGCTATGGCTCGACGTGCTCGATGTGCCGGCGGTGAACTTCTTCGAAACCTCTTTCGCGGAAGATTTCGACTCGCCGACCCAGACGACCACGCGGCACGACGGCGACTCGTTGAGCTTTTACGCCTCGGGCGTGCTCCCTGACGGGACAACCGCTATGAACCGCACGCCGGTGATCAATTACACCTATGCCCGCACCCGGCCGATCGTTGAGCGGCGGATGCTGGCCGGCGACATCGACAAAAGCCACGGGGCGCGCGTGCGCTATGCCAATCCGATCAACGGCGGCCCGGTGCTGCCGACGATGGGCGCTTATCTGGCAATGCTGCCGAAGGGTTTTCGCGGCGAGCCGTATCGTTCGACCGACGGCACCATTTTCGCCTGCGCCGAGGGTGAGGGTACGACCACGGTTGATGGCCAGGTACTCGAATGGGGACCGAACGACGTCTTCGTCGTGCCGTCGTGGAAGCGCTACTCCCATAACGCGTCGAAACAGTCGGTACTGTTCTCGATTTCCGACCGCCCGATGCAGGAAGCGCTCGGTCTGTGGCGCGATGGGAAGTGAGCCCTCGTCATTGCCGGGCGCTTGACCCGGCAACACACGCGGCGGCGCGCACTGCGCGCTCTGAAGGTCAGCTTGGCCCCCCGAGCTAAGCCCGGGGGGCGATGATTGCAGCAGAGCGGCGACCTACTTTTCGATTGACTGCAGCACCAGCGCCTGGAGGTCGGCGTCGCTCATCACGCCGTTGTCCCAGGTGGTGTCGAGACGGTCGATCTGTCCGGCGCTGTTCAGCTCGATCGCGACGATGCCGCGCTTTACTGAACTGTCGGCGTTGGTCCATTCGTAGCCGCCGCCCTGATCGCTACCAACGACATGAACGAGCTTGGCGCCTTTGCCATAAGGCACGGTCGCTAGCACGCGCGAGAGATACTTGCCGATCGCAAGTTTGCCGAGGATGCGCGCGCGCAGCCCCCGATCGAGGTAAACGGCGTCGTTGCTGAACAAGGCGTCGGCGGCTTTGGCGTCGCCGGAGGCAAACGCCGCCGCAAGCTTTTGCGCCGCGTCCTTGATCTTTGCCGAGGCACCGTCGCTTGCGACGTCGTAGTCGAAGTTGGTCGGGAATTTGTCCGCAGGTGTACGCAACTTGGCGGCCATCGCCGCGCCGAACGAGCGGCCGTCCCAATAGTCGATCCAGCGCACGATCTTGCCGTCCTTGAAATCGATCGCCGCAAGAATGCGAATCTCGCCGCCGAACAATTCCGGAGTATCGGTGAAGGCGACCAGCGCCGAATGGGTGTCGCCGCTGATCCGCGTCGGATAGGACAGGCCCGTCGGCGGCCATTTCGGCATGTACTGCACGAACAGATCGGTCATGCCTTTTTTGCTGTAGAACGGCCAGCCCAAAGCCGCGTCGATATAGGTGAGGTGCGCGTCGGAGAAATGATCGGTCGTCGGCACCGGTTTGTGCTCGCTCTTGGCGGTGAAGTAGGACTTGAAGAACGAAGCCGCTTGCGGCGTCGCGTGCGACGTGTCGACGACGTCCGGGTAAAGCGGTTCCGCCCGCAGGCTTGCTGCTGTCAACAATGTTACGGCGGCGGCAAAGATCGATGCAGCATATTTCACGAAATTTCCTCCCTCGGCATCGTTTGAGTTTATCGGCACAGAATATTCCTTATTGTCGGCGGTTGTCCAAAGCCGAGAAGTTGCAGAAGGCAAAGGCGGACACGCCCACGTTCCCGTGCGGGGGTTGCGGTGGGCAAGCGAATTGCGTAACCGAGGCTCACAATGGATGCACCGGCGCACAAGAAATCGAAGCTGATCAACGGATGGGAAGTGGTCATTGGCTTGGAGGTGCATGCCCAGGTGACCTCGCAGGCTAAGTTATTCTCCGGCGCTTCCACCGCGTTCGGCGGCGGGCCGAACTCACACGTATCGCTCGTAGACGCCGCCATGCCTGGCATGCTGCCGGTGATCAACGAGGAATGCGTGCGCCAAGCCGTGCGCACCGGCCTTGGGCTTAAGGCGAAGATCAATCTGAAATCGGTCTTCGACCGCAAAAACTATTTCTATCCGGATTTGCCGCAGGGCTACCAGATCAGCCAGTACAAATCGCCGATTGTCGGCGAAGGCGAAGTCGTGGTCGACCTGCATGACGGTGAAATTGTGCGCATCGGCATCGAGCGGCTGCATCTCGAACAGGACGCCGGCAAGTCGCTGCACGACCAACATGCGTCGATGTCGCTGGTCGATCTCAATCGCTCGGGCGTTGCGCTGATGGAGATCGTGACCAAGCCCGATTTGCGCTCGGCCGACGAGGCCAAGGCCTTCCTTGCCAAGTTGCGGTCGATGCTGCGCTACCTGGGTACCTGTGATGGCGACATGGAGAAGGGACATTTGCGCGCCGACGTGAACGTCTCGGTGCGCAAACCGGGCGCGGCGCTCGGCACGCGGTGCGAGATCAAGAACCTCAATTCATTTAACTTCATCGGTCAGGCGATCGAACACGAGGCTTGGCGGCAAATCAATATCATCGAGGAGGGCGGGAAGATTGAGCAAGAGACACGGTTGTTCGATCCAGCCAAGGGCGAGACGCGCTCGATGCGCAACAAAGAGGAGGCGCACGACTACCGGTACTTTCCCGATCCAGATTTGTTGCCGCTCGAACTGTCGCCGAAATTCATCGAGGATTTGGAGAGGACTCTGCCTGAATTGCGAGCTGAGAGGAAGCTTCGCTTCATCGGGGAATACGGTCTGTCTAGCGATGAAGCTGAGGTACTAACAGCTGAGAAGGTGAGAGCGGACTACTACGAGGCGATGGTCAAAGATGGTGCTGATCCGAAGGAGTCGGCCAATTGGCTAATAAACGAATATCTCGGTCGCCTAGGTAGCGAAGCGATTTCTGAATCGCATGCAACTGTCGAACAAACCGAGCCGCAGTTCGTGTCTGGACCAACTGGACCAGTCGCACCTGACGGGCTGGAGCCAATTCCCCGATCAATTGGACCAGCGGCAACTGACGAGCCGCAGGTAATACCCGGGCCAACTGGGCCAGCCCCACCTACCGGGCGGCGAGCGGCGGTTCGACCGATTGGACCAACCGCACCTGCCGAGCGGCAAGCAGCTGTTGGACCAACCGGTCCAACCGGACCAGCCGGTCCCGACGTTAACCCTCCTCAAATTCGTTTAGGACCCACTGGTCCAGCGGCCAACGCGCAGATCGTTCAAATGATATCGCGGGGCGAAATCTCCCGCAGGATGGCGAAGGACCTTCTAACTATCGTGATCCAAGTTAGCGCACCGAACGATCCGAACGTCATAATTCAAATTGCTGTTGACCGCGGGATGAAGCAGGTAACCGACCTTTCGGCGCTCGAGAAGCTGGTCGACGATATTATCGCCAAGAATCCGGACAAAATCGCCGATGCGAAAACCAATCCGAAGGCGATTGGCTGGTTTGTCGGCCAAGTGATGAAGGCTTCCGGCGGCAAAGCCAATCCGCAAGCGGTCAACGATCTGTTGAAGAAGCGGATCGGAAGCTGATCGCGACGTTCGAAGCGCGCTCGCGCGCGGAAAAATGCCGCGCGATCGTCTCGCAACACGAAAACCGACGCGAAAATCTCCGGTGCGTGCCGTCAGAAGGCGTTGAGCGAAGTCGCGAAAAGCGAATCGGTCGGCACCGATTCGCGCGTTTTCGTCCGAGTGAGGCCGCTAACGCGCCCGCAAACGCCCTTCCGCGCAAAATTTTTTCGGGGTGGTGAATCCGCCGCTGCGGCGTCAGACCGACCGCGAAACCGCGCGCGATCGGCGCATGATACGCGCTTCGTTGGCGCAACATTGCGCAACGAGATGCAGCAGAAATCGGTATTTCATCGGCGTTTCTTCGATGCTGCGAATTTTTCGCTGCGTCGGCACGGCGCCGGAGATTTTTGCGCCGCGTGTTTCTCAGGCCATCGTGCGGCGCAAGGGTACCAGCGCAGGGGCGCGGCACTTACACACAAAATTAAGTGGAGTCACTGTTATTTTTTTCCTGCTGTAGTAATCGGAAGGTAGTGCGGATCGATTCGCGACTGCACTGCACCGATGTCGCCATCCACTCAAGCTAGGAGGGCAGCAATGGCGAAGAAGAGAAAGACGAAGGCAGCGGCGAAGAAGACGGCGAAGAAGACCACTCGCCGGAAAAAGAAGAAGTAGACGACGTCGCTATCGGTCTTCGGCTTACAACGAGTCGAAGATCGCGTCACACGGGCCGGCTGTCGTCGAGGGTGAAATGAATGCCCAAGACGGGCCGGCTCAGGTGAACAAGGGGGGCGTCGGCGAGACAGAGCTTGAGGCTTCACATCGTACGCATCAGCGCGCGGCAGTGAAGAAGAGGGCTGGGCAATCCAAACCTCTCGCTGGCAGACAGCCAGCGGACCAAAGCCCTAAGTGCTCTCGCCGACGCCCTCGGTCTTAAGTGTGTGAGTCAATCCTCCCAAGACTACTTTCGGCGTCGCGGAGCCAATCTGCGGCGCCGTTTTGATATACGGGTGCAATGCCACGCACATCGCGCAAGTTAAAGAAGAAGCCCGCTTGCGCAGGCGCGCGACCAGCGCCGCGCCGCCGCAAGCCAATCGAGCTTTATTACTGGCCGACGCCGAATGGCTGGAAAATTTCGATCATGCTCGAAGAGTGCGGGTTGCCTTATCTGGTGCGTCCCATCGATATCTCTAAGGGCGAGCAATTCGCACCGGACTTTCTGGCGATTTCGCCGAACAACCGGATTCCGGCGATCATTGATCCCGATGGTCCGGACGGTCGGCCGGTCTCGGTGTTCGAGTCAGGCGCCATCTTGCAGTATCTCGGCCGCAAGTCTGGCAAATTCTATCCCAGCGTCGAGCGTGTGCGGGTCGCGGTGGAAGAGTGGCTGTTCTGGCAGGTCGGCGGACTGGGCCCGATGGCCGGCCAAGCCAATCACTTTGGCCGATACGCGCCGGAGAAGATTACCTACGCGATCGCGCGATACACCGACGAGGTGAACCGTCTGTTCGGCGTCATGAACACGCGGCTCGCGACACGCGAGTTTTTGGCCGGCCGATATTCGATCGCCGACATGGCTTGCGTCGGCTGGGTTAAGCTCGCCGATCGGATGGGCCAAGACCTCGCGCTCTTTCCGCATCTCAAGCGCTGGTTCGAAACCATCCGCGCGCGACCGGCCGTCAAACGCGCCTTTGCCATCCGCGTCGAGGCAGCCGCCGCGGTCGACATCCACGATCCTGAGGTGCGCGCGGTCCTGTTCGGCCAGCGGGCGCGGTGAAACGCCGCCCTTCGCGGACCGCCGTCAATGCGACCGCGTCCAGGTCTCCGACTTGCAGAGCACGACCGCCACGCAGCCCTTAAGTTCGGCGGTGTTGGCGCCGGTCAAGGTGAACGAACCGGCATAAGTCCGACCATCCCGTGAATTGTAGACTTGGCCGTCCCACTTGTCGGCGCCGCTCGGCTTCATGCTGAGCACGATGGGGATACCAATAAGCGGCCGCTCGCGCTTGCTGACATCGGCGTTTTTGTTGTCGGTCTTCGGCTTGTTGGTTTCAGGATCGTTCGGCTCCGCTAGCCAGATCAGGTTGCCGCACACGGCCCCGCCACAATTGACAATGCGAATCTTGCCTTTCTTGTCGCCGGCCAACCAGGTACCGAGCGGATCGCCGGCGAGCGCGGGCGCTATCAACATTGGTCCGAGCGCGATCGCGGAAATAACTACTGCGGCCGTCGTACGAAGCAATTTCATGATCGCCCTCCCCCGGGGTTCTGCCTGCTAGCGGAGGCGAAAGATAACCCAGGGAACCGCCATTGCAAGCTGCTTGCCGCCCTACGGATCAGCGCAGCGGCGCGGTCGCGCGACGCGCGTTGGCTCAGTGGCTCGGCTGCGTGATTAACGCCGCGTTTCCGCGCTGCACACAATCATCGCGGGCATCGTTCAGTTTTAATTCATCGCGTTGCTTAAACTACCATTCAAATGTTCCGTTGATGATCAGCGTATCGATCGGCCAATGAGCCGGCGAAGATGTCGCCAGTGGACGGGCGACGGGGCGTAAGACAGGGGAGTGCACTATGGCTCGTTTTGAAATTCTCGACGGCAACGCAGCGCCGCTCGGCGAGGGGCCCGCCGCCGGCGATGTTCTGTTTGAGCTTGGCATGATGTATTCGGTTGGCCGCGACGTGCCGGTCGATCTCGTCTCCGCGCACAAATGGTTCAATCTCGCGGTGGCGAAAGGCAACCGCGAAGCGATCCGTCTGCGCCGCGAGATTGCCGACCAGATGTCCGAAGCCGAGATCGCCGCCGCCCAGCGCGCCGCGCGCGACTGGCTGCACGGAGCAGCAGCCGCACGGTTGGCGGTCGCAGCATAAGTCGAAACAATCGGGCGCGCGCCGCTATCTTTGATATCGCGACGCTGGCGGGAGGCAGTGCAACCACTTGACCGGGGTGCGTCAGCAATGGAAGACGCGCACCAGCGTTTCAGTTGCTGACGCGATGATCGTTATCGCAAGGGCCGGTCGGCAAATGGCATAACTCCCGCTCATCGTCGGGATCGCTGTTAAAAAATCCGTCGAGGAAGCCGCGAAAGCCGGTGGCTCCCGCAGAAGCTGCGGGCGCCTGAACCACGGGCGGCGGATAGGGTTGAGCCGTATAGGCGGCGAAAGGTTGCGGCGCATATGTTGGTTGAGGAGTAATCTGAGGCACGTAACCGCGTTGGGCTTGGGGCGTATAGGTCGCCGGAGGAACGATCCGAGGCGCGTAGCCCGGCCGAGGACCGACCGCGGTCGGTGGGTCGAGTGAGAGCGGCGGATTGGAAGGTTGCTGAGCCACAACGAAGCTTTGCCGGGTAGTGTCTGCGGCCACCGCCATTCCGAGGATGCCAACCGACGTAGCCAAAAATACGGCGACCAAGCCAAGGGTCTGTCGAATGCTCATCTTGGCACCTGCGACTGCGTTCAGCCTGATAAAGATAACCGCATCCCCACGCGTGCCGCCCTGCAAGTTGGCGGAGAGGAAGGGATTCGAACCCTTGATACGGCTTTAGACCGTATAACGGTTTAGCAAACCGCCGCCTTCAGCCACTCGGCCACCTCTCCGGATCCGGCTGCTATCACGAACGCCCGGACCCAAAGTTCGCACCAGAATACGCGGCAAATGTTTCGCGAACTTCGGAACGGGGACACTAGAGCATCATGCGGACAAGTGGAAGCCGGGTCCGCAAGTTCACGCTTGAGCGCCCAATTCAAGACCGGATCGCATTAGGCAATGGGGATTGGCGAACGGCTACTATCTCGGATTCGGATAGGCGGCCGTCGCTGCGTTGTTCGGAGGCGGCAGGGCAGGCCCGGGTAGCTGAGGACCCGCGCCAGCCGGAGCCGCGGCCGAGTCGAAGCCATTCTGCGGCGCTGCCGTGCGCGCCGATGCCGGCGGATCCCGGAACAAGTCGAGAAATTCGACGTAGGAATTGCGCAGCGAAGAGGTCGTCATTCCTTGGCTTGGTTGGGCAGCGGAAGGAGGGGAGGGAGGTGGTGCCGCCGGCACGGCAGTGGTTGCTGCAGATTGAACTGCAGGGGGTGACCGGTCGTCAGGCGCGGTCGAGGCGTTCGGCGGAGGCGCCAGGGTGTTCTGATAGGTGCTCTGAGAGTTGGCCGAAGCAGCGGCGGGTGTGGAGGAGGAAGAGAATGACGAGCACGCTGGAAGCGCCAGCAATAGGCCGGATGACATAATTACAAGCGCGAGCCCGTGCCATCGCCGTCGATCGATTCGGCGACTCACTGCCGGGCGGCAGCTGAGTTGTCCATGCTTTTCCATTATACAATTATAGCAATGGAGCTGTGCCGGCGTTAAGGCCGGCCGAAGCGCCAAAGCCATTAAACTGCAAAACCGCTGGCTTTCCCTTGCATGTGCCCAAGTACCACCCTCGGACATGACTTGGAGGCTACGACGCTGAACGTTTGCTTTGCAGAGCGATCATTGTGGTAATGAACGCCGAACGAAGGCGCGCTCGATGACTTTGACCTATTCCGTCCACTTGGCGGCGGTCGCCCGCCGCGGCGGACTTGCCGCGGCGCTGTTTTGTATTTCCACGCTGACCGCACCGGCGGCGCATGCGCAGGGACACGTGGTTGAACGCGAAGTCAAGGCGGCGCCCGGCCGCGATGCGCGTGTCGGCGTCTATACCGACATCAAACCGGATTGCACGTCGGGCCCACTGCCGGCGATCAGGCTCGTCACTCCGCCCGCGCACGGCGCCGTCAACGTCAAGCGCGGGACATTGAAGGCCACAAATTTCAAGCAATGCCTGGCGACGGAGGTGCCGGCTTTCGTCGCGCTCTATCGCGGAGCGGCCGAGTTTAATGGCACCGACGAGTTCGTGTTGGAAATTACTTGGCCGGGAGGCCGCAAAGAGTTGCAACACTTCCGGGTGAAGATTCTGGCAAATCCGGGCACCGGCCAAGGCATCTAACTTATGCCTGCAACGCGGTCACGCGGCGTTAATGTCGGCTACCGCTTAGGCTCCTGCGCAACCGCCACATCCTCTCGTCCCGGGTTAGCCGACTGTCCCACATTGCCGTCGGTGCTGGACTGTTGACCGGCGATACGCACTGTATCGCCTGCGGAGAGCGAATCCGGCGGACTATTCACCACGCGATCAGTCAGCGTCAGCCCCTTCACCACCTCCACCTCTGTGCCGAGATTGCGCCCGAGCGTGATCGGCTTGAGCTCAATTTTGTTGTCCGGGCCGATGGTCGCCACTTCTAGCCCGTTCTCGCGGAAGATCAGCGCGCTGGTCGGCAGCCGCACCACGTGCGGATTGCCCGGCAACTCGAAATCGACCCGAGCGTAAGCGCCTGGCTGGAGCTGGCCATCCGGGTTGGCGGCATGGAGCTCGACCAGCAGGGTCCGTGCGCTCTGGTTGATGGCATTTGAGGTCGTGGCGACGGTCGCCTTGAACGTCGTGTCCTGATGTTGCGGCAGATGCAAGTCGGCCGTCAGCCCGGGATGAATGCCCGCTGTCAATTGTTGCGGAACCTGCACGTAAACCCGCATCTCATGAACGTCGGCTACGCGGAATAACTCCGGTCCGTTGCCGCCGCCGGTTCCGCTGCCGGCATTGATCAAAGCGCCGATATCGGTTTCGCGAGCGGTAACGACGCCGTCGAAGGGGGCGGTAATTCTCTTATAGTCCTCCAGCGCCTGGAGACGATCGACATCGCCCTGGTCGGCGGCGACTTCGGCTATCGCCGCGTTGAGGCGCGCGGCGGCGCTGTTGTAATCGGCCTGCTTGCTCTGCTGCTCCTGCTCAGAAACGACACCCTTAGGCGAGTCTCGCCAGCGCTCGAAGGTCGTTTCGGCAAACGCCTTCTCCGCCTCTCTGACTTTGACCGTCGCTCTGGCCGAATTGAGCTTGGCCTGCGTCGCGGCCAGCTGGGCATCGAGATCTGGAGCATCGATCTCGGCGAGGAGGTCGCCTTTTTTTACGTGGGCGCCGTAATCGACGTACCATTTTTTCAGATACCCGCTGACGCGCGCAAAGATCGGCGCCTCATACCAGGCTTGAACCGTGCCGGGCAGCACCAGATGCTGGACCAAGACGCCTTGCCGCGGCGTAATGACGGCAACGGTCGGAACCGCCTGCTCCTGGGTCCATTGCTTGACTTCCGCCTCGTTGCTTCGCCGTTGCACAATTCCGAACAGTGCGATGAGGACCGCGGCGGCTACCGCGGCGATTGCGATGCGCCGCAAGTTCCGTGGTGGTTTCGGCGGTATCGGCGCCGTGTCCTGTTGGGGCCGTTGATCTTCTGAGGCCATAGATTCTCGCATTCAGGCGGGAGCCGCGGGGTGAGCGGCGCCCGGCGAAGCCTCGGGCCGCCGATCCTGCCGGGAATGCAGGACGGTGAACACGGTCGGGACAAAGAACAGCGTCGCTACGGTGGCGACCAAAAGTCCGCCAATGACCGCGCGTCCAAGTGGGGCATTCTGCTCGCCGCCCTCGCCGAGCGCAAACGCCATCGGCAGCATCCCGATCATCATGGCAAGCGCCGTCATCAGCACCGGGCGAAGGCGGGTAAATCCGGCCTCAAGCGCTGCCGACGCGGCATCCAGTCCTTGCGCCAAGCCTTCGCGCGCGAAACTGACCAGCAGAATGCTGTTTGCCGTGGCGATGCCCATGCACATGATGGCGCCGGTAAGTGCCGGTACCGACAACGTCGTACCGGTCATGAACAGCATCCAGACGATTCCGGCGAGTGCACCCGGCAGCGCCGTGATGATGATGAAGGGATCGACCCAGGACTGGAAGTTGACCACGATGACCAAGTAGATAAGCACGATGGCGCCGGCGAGCCCGAAATAAAGCTGGCTGTACGCACTGGTCATGGTGTGGACTTGGCCGCTGAGCGCAACATAGGAGCCGCGCGGCACCTGTTTACGTGTCTCCTGCAGCACGCGCTCGATATCACTGGAGACCGCGCCGAGATCGCGGCCCTGGACGGCGCCGTAGATATCGATCACCGGCTGGACGTTGTAGTGAGACACGACGGCGGGACTCGGTCCGGGCGTTATCCGCGCGAGACCCCCCAAATATTGCGGCGTTTCAGTATCCGCCGACGTTATCGGCACGTTGGCAAGGTCCGACATCGAGTCAATGCGATATTGCGGCATCTGCGCGACGATCGGATACGAAACGCCGTTCGCGGTGTTGAGCCAGAAATTCGGATGCACCTGGGCGCTTCCCGAGAGCGTCACCAGGAGACTGTTGGCAACGTCCCGTTGGGTCAGGCCAACTTCACCGGCGAAGGTTCGATTAACGTCCACGTTGATCTGCGGATAGTTGAACACCTGCTGGATACGCAAATCGGCGATGCCGGGAACCAAGCGGATGCGCTTGAGCAAGTCCGTGGCGTAGGCGTAGTTGGCCTTCTGATTATGGCCGATAATCCGCAGGTCGATCGGGGCCGGCAGGCCGAAATTGAGGATCTGGGAGATGATGTCGGCCGGCAGGAACGCGAACGTGGTGCCTGGGAATTGCTGTGGCAGTCTGGTCCGCAGCTGTTTGATGAAGTCGTCGGTCGGAGCGTGACCCTCCTTGAGGCTGATCAAGGCGTCGCCGTCCTC
>JBAUGC010000157.1:0-3458 GCA_049679485.1 Xanthobacteraceae bacterium | reverse complement strand
TCTGACCGAGCACCCGGCCTTTAAACAAGGCGATCGCGACGCCGTCGCATTTGTCGAAACCACCGGCGCGCGGACCGTCGTCCTCGTGCCGATGCTGAAGGATAATGAGGTCGTCGGTATTATCTCGGTCTACCGCCGAGAGGTGCGGCCGTTCGCCGATAAGCAGATCGATCTGCTCAAAAACTTCGCCGCCCAGGCCGTCATCGCGATCGAGAATGCGCGACTGCTCACTGAGCTGCGTCAGCGCACCGATGATCTCACCGAATCGCTGGAGCAGCAGACCGCCACGTCGGAGGTGCTGCAGGTCATTTCAAGCTCGCCGGGCGATCTTGAACCGGTGTTCACGAGCATGCTCGAGAAGGCCGTTCGCATCTGCGACGCCAAGTTTGGCAACATCTATCGCCGGCAGGGTGACGCCTTGCATATTGTTGCGGCGCTTAATACCCCGCCGGCCTTCACCGAGTTTCGCAAGCGTTCGCCGATTCGTCCGCTTGATCTTGATACGAACAGCCTCATGGGCCGGATGCTCGCGGCCAAAACGGTGATGCATATTCTCGATTCTACGGCAGAGGAGCCCTACCTAAAACGCGAACCGACTGCTGTCGCCGCCGTCGAACTTGGCGGCATACGGACTGTACTCTTTGTGCCAATGCTCAAGGAGAGCGAACTGATTGGCGTGATTACCGTTTATCGCCAGGAAGTTCGTCCATTCACCGACAAGCAAATCGCTCTGCTGACGAGCTTCGCCGCCCAAGCCGTCATCGCCATCGAGAATGCCCGGCTGCTTGGCGAATTGCGGCAGCGCACCGACGATCTCAGCCGCTCGGTCAGCGAATTGCGCGCGCTTGGCGAAGTCTCGCAGGCCGTGAATTCGACGCTCGATCTCGAAACCGTGCTCTCCACCATCGTCGCCAAGGCGGTGCAGCTGTCCGGCACCGAGGCCGGCGCGATCTACGTGTTTGACGACTTGCAACACGAATTTCATCTGCGCGCCACCTATGGCATGGATCAGGAGTTGATCGAGGCGCTTTCGCACCAGCATATCGGCTTCGACGCGCCGATTTTTACACCGGGCGTTGCGCATGGCGAGCCGGTTCAGCGCGCCGATCTGCGAGATGAGGCCTCTTCGGAGGTGGGCGAAATCATCCTGCGCGCGGGTTACCGGGCGCGATTAATGGCGCCGCTGGTCCGCGGGGAAGCAACAGTCGGCATGCTGGTGGTCCGCCGCAAGACGCCAGGCGTCTTCCCGCAGAACACCGTGGACCTGATTAGGACGTTTGCGGCGCAATCGGTGTTGGCGGTTCAGAACGCGCGTCTGTTCCACGAAATCGAGGACAAGGGCCACCAGCTCGAGGTCGCCAGCCGCCACAAGTCGCAGTTCCTCGCCAATATGAGCCACGAGCTGCGCACACCGCTCAACGCCATCCTCGGCTACACCGAATTGATCCTGGACAGCATCTATGGTGAAGCGCCGGAGAAAATGCGGGACGTCCTCGAACGCGTCCAAGCCAACGGCAAGCATCTGCTGGGCCTGATCAACGATGTGCTCGATCTGTCGAAGATCGAAGCCGGTCAGTTGACGCTGTCGCTGTCCGATTATTCGCTCACCAATCTTGTGCAGGGCGTTTACGTCGCGGTCGAACCGCTGGCGGCCAAGAAGAATCTCGCATTGACGACCAGGATAGCGCCCAGTCTGCCGGCTGGGCATGGCGACGAACGCCGTCTCGCCCAGGTGCTGCTTAATCTCGTCGGCAACGCGATCAAATTCACCGACCGGGGCGAGGTGGCGATCGAGGCTTCGGTTGCGAACGGCTCGTTCCGCGTCGCCGTGCGCGACAGCGGGCCGGGCATTGCCCCGGCCGATCAGGCGAAAATCTTCGAGGAATTCCAGCAGGTCGACAACACCTCGACTCGGGAGAAGGGCGGGACCGGGCTGGGGCTCGCCATCTCCAAACGCATCGTCGAAATGCATGGCGGCGGTATTTCGGTTGAGTCCCAGCTTGGCAAAGGTTCGACTTTCACGATTAAGCTTCCGGTCAACGCCGGCGGCGAGGGGCATGTGGCATGAGCAAACGCATACTCGTGGTGGAAGACCAAGAAGATAACCGGCGCATCCTGCGCGATCTGCTCACCAGCGTCGGCTATCAGATTATGGAAGCCGAGGATGGCGCGCGCGGTGTCACCGCCGCCGAGGCCGATCCGCCGGATTTGATCCTGATGGATATCCAATTGCCGATCATGGACGGCTATGAAGCGACGCGGCGCATCAAGGCCAATCCTGCCCTGAAGGCGATCCCGATCATCGTCGTGACGTCCTACGCGCTCTCCGGCGACGAGGACAAAGCCCGCGCCGCGGGCTGCGACGATTACATCACCAAGCCCTATAGTCCCCGTCAGTTGCTGGCGAAGATCAAAGAGCACTTGCACTAATCTGCCGGACAAAGATGGAAACAAATCCCATCGTCATTGCGAGGAGCGAAGCGACGAAGCAATCCAGAACGGTGAGGCCGAACTGGATTGCTTCGCTCCGCTCGCAATGACGCATTATCCGTAACGGGTCCCGTTATGCACAATCCGCCGCGTATTCTCATCGTCGACGACAACGAGACTAATCGCGACATTCTGGTCATGCGATTGGGGCCGCAAGGCTATGAACTGCTGCAGGCTTGCGATGGCGAGGAAGCGCTTGCCGTCGCCCGCGACAAGCTCCCGGACCTCATTCTGCTCGACGTGATGATGCCAAAGCTCGACGGCTTCGAAGTGTGCCGCCGGCTGAAGGCGGACGCCGATTTGCCGTTCATGGCGATCATTCTGGTGACCGCAAAGGCCGATTCCAAGGACGTGGTCACCGGGCTGGAAGCCGGTGCCGACGAATATCTGACCAAGCCGGTCGATCAGGCGGCTTTGGTCGCCCGGGTCAAGTCGATGCTGCGGATGAAGGAGCTAACCGACCGGGTGATTGCGCAGGCGGCCGATCTCGCTGGCTGGAACCGCACGCTTGAAGAGCGGGTGGAGCAACAGTTGGCGCAGATCGGGCGCATGGATCGCCTGAAGCGGTTTCTGTCTCCGCAGGTGGCGGAGTTGATCCTGACATCCGGGGATGATCGCGTGCTCGATAGCCATCGCCGCGAGGTCACGGTGGTGTTTTGCGACCTCCGCGGCTTTACCCCTTTCGCCGAGACCGCCGAGCCCGAAGAGATCATGAACACGCTGCGCGAATATCACACCGCGGTCGGGGCCATCATTCACAAGTTCGAAGGTACGATCGAGCGTTTCGCCGGCGACGGCCTGATGGCGATGCTCAACGATCCGGTGCCGTGCGCCGATCCGTGCGGCCAGGCGGTGCGCATGGCCGCCGAGATGCGCGCGGCGGTCGGCAGCTTGAGCACCAAGTGGCGCAAGCACGGGTTCGAGCTCGGCTTCGGTGTCGGCATCGCGCACGGTTATGCCACGCTCGG
>JBAUGC010000156.1:0-1702 GCA_049679485.1 Xanthobacteraceae bacterium | reverse complement strand
GTCGCGCAGCGCTTGGTCGCCGCGAGCGGCCACATCGGCGACGATCGTGCGCACAGTTGCCTCGACGTCCGCCGACACTTCACGTTTGGTATCAAGAAAGGCGCGGAATTTTTCGGCAAAATCCGCGGCGCGTGTGTCAAGGCGAATGGCCATCGTGATGCCTTTTGTGCTGTTTGGAGCGGTGCACAACGCCCCTTTTATTATAACAATTCTAATGTTGGGCTTTCTGATTGACAAAAGGCGCGGCGTTCACCAATTCCTTGTATGTTCAACATTATTCAGGGGCGACCAACAGCCCCCGTGCCGGGTCATGACAAAAAGCACACCTGCAACGCTCTGCTCAATACTCGCCTGCGCATTTGTTTTGAGTATGGGTGCCGTGCGTGCGGATGAGCCGGTGATGCTGTCGCTCACGATCAAGGATCATCAGTTCGTCCCCGCCGAAGTGCGGGCACCGGCGGGAAAGTCGATCACCTTTACCATCAAGAACCTCGGCACCATCGCCTCCGAGTTTGAAAGCGGCGTGCTGCATGTCGAGAAGGTAATCCCGCCGGGCGGCGAGGCGACCGTTCATGTACGGCCGCTGGAACCGGGGCGTTATAATTTCTTCGACGATTTCCATCGCCAGACGCAGGGATTTCTGGTCGTACAATGAGCTGCCGAACTGTAGTCGCCGTTGTGCCGTGAGGTGCCTGTGCTTCCTTCGCTCTTGATCGTGTTCCGTGAAGTCTTCGAAGCTGGATTGATCGTCGGCATCGTCATGGCGGTGACGTCGGGCGTGGCCGGGCGTGGGCGTTGGATCGCGGGCGGCGTCGCGGCCGGAGTGCTCGGCGCCTGCCTGGTGGCGCTGTTTGCGGGCGGCTTGTCACAATTATTCGGCGGCAACGGCCAGGAACTGTTCAATGCCTGCATTCTCGGCTTCGCCGTCCTGATGCTTGGCTGGCATAACGTCTGGATGTCGCGGCACGGCCGCGAGATGGCCGCCGACATGCGCGCCGCCGGCGAAGCTGTCGTTGCCGGCTCAAAGTCGCTCGCCGCGCTGGCACTCGTGGTCACTATCGCGGTGCTGCGCGAGGGCTCGGAGGTGGTGCTGTTCCTATATGGCGTCGCCGCCGCCGAAGGCGGTGCCGGCGTCGGCATGCTGATCGGCGGCGCCATCGGGCTCGCTCTCGGCGCGTGTGTGTGTCTGCTGACGTATCTCGGTCTCATTACGATCCCGATGCGGTATCTGTTCAGTGTCACCAGCACGCTCATTGCGTTGCTGGCCGCGGGCATGGCGGCGCAGGCGATCGCTTTCCTGGAGCAGGCCGATATCCTCACCGCATTCGATCAAACGGTATGGGACACTTCCTGGATCCTGCGCGATGAAAGCTTTCCCGGACGGGCGTTGCACACGCTGATCGGCTATGTGGACCAACCGACTGCGATGCAGCTTATCGTCTATGCCGTGACACTCGCGGTCATAGCACTGCTGATGAAGCTCTTTGCCGCGCCGTCCGGGCCAAGCCCGCGAGCGGCCTAAAGTCGGGTTACGCTATCTTTCTATCCGTCGCGAAGTGGTCGGGACACGATACGGCCGCATAGACCTCGCCAAGATCGGCGAGTTCGGCTTCCAGGCATTCCACGTCAAGCCGAATGGCGCCGCCGCCTGAGAAAGTCAGCGTAATGGCGCCGGAAGGACCAGCGTGGCCCTCAAATTCGA
>JBAUGC010000155.1:0-39315 GCA_049679485.1 Xanthobacteraceae bacterium | reverse complement strand
ACGCTGGGTATTATGCCGCGTTCGTCCGCGATGCGGATGGCAACCGCATCGAAGCGGTGACGTTCTTGCGGGAACAGGATTCATCATCCTGAAGTGCCCGCGCGCGCCGCGGGCCTCAAAGGATGCTGCTCAAGCGCCTCGGCCGTCGCCCTTCGAGGCTCGTGGCTACGCGCCGAGCACCTCAGGGTGACGGAAAGCGGTCATAGCCGCTCCGCCGGGATTGCCATTTGCTTTTCTGCTTCAGTTACGGCTCGTGCCGCCGCGCGCAGCTTCGGCAGAATGTCCTGGATATTGTCGGTAACGAGAAGTTCGACGCCACGTGCTGGCGAAGGGACGAGGCCAAGCGCCCGCATATGGTCGATAAGCTTCAGCAGCGGGTCCCAAAAGCCGTTGATATTGGCAATCAGTATCGGCTTTTTGTGACGCCCAAGCTGCGCCCAGGTCATTTGCTCGATCAGTTCTTCCAGAGTGCCGAGGCCGCCCGGCAGCGCGACGAAGGCATCGGCGCGGTCGAACATCGTGCTCTTGCGCTCGTGCATGTCTCGGGTGACGATCTGCTCCTGCGCCAGCCGACGCGGCCGCTCCTTGGCGGTCAGGAATTCGGGGATGATCCCCGTCGCTGCCCCGCCGTGTTCAATCACGGCGCTCGCGACCGCTCCCATCAGGCCGATAGAGCCGCCGCCATAGACAAGCCGCACACCGCTTTCGGCCAGGATCTTGCCGAAATCGCGCGCCGCCCTGACGAAGGCCGGATCGGTGCCGGGGCTCGACCCGCAATAAACGCACACAGCATTGATTTTGCTCATAGAGTCTCACTCACAAAAGAGTAGATGTGGCGGCGATTCGTCCACAGCGCAAGCTGTTTGACGCTAAGCCGCGGCGGCGGCCTGCCGATGCAGGAATCGGAGAAAGTCTCTATATGACAAGCGCGTGGCGGCTCGACTGGACCCGCCCAGGTCACCCTTTGCAATGAGAGAATACGCCACCGCCCCCGATCGCTCGACGCGCGACATCAAAGCCGACGGGGGATCGCTGTTTTCCACCCTGTTCCACCTGTGGCCCTATATCTGGCCGTCCGACCGCGCCGACCTGAAGGCCCGTGTCCTGTTCGCGACCGTGCTGATCTTCATCGCCAAGCTCGCAACCGTGGCCGTGCCGTTTACTTTCAAATGGGCGACCGATGCGCTCGCCGGTCACGGCACTGCGCCGGTCTTGGCGAACGAATGGCTCACCTGGGCGCTGGCAACGCCGGTGATGATGACCTTGGCCTACGGCGGCATGCGCATCCTGATGGGCGTGCTGACCCAATGGCGCGACGGCATCTTCGCCAAGGTCGCCATGCACGCGGTGCGGCGGCTGGCGATGCTCACCTTCGAGCATATGCACCTGCTGTCGCTGCGTTTTCATCTCGATCGCAAGACCGGCGGGCTCACGCGTGTTCTCGAACGCGGGCGCAACGGCATCGAGACCATCGTGCGCATGCTGCTGCTGCAGCTGTTGCCTACCATTGTCGAGGTGGTGTTGGTCGCCTGGGTGCTGCTGTTCCATTTCGACTGGCGCTATGTGGTCGTGGTCTTGCTGACGGTCGCGCTCTATGTCGGGTTTACCTTTTACGCGACCGAGTGGCGCATTGGCATCCGCCGCAAAATGAACGAAAGCGACACCGACGCCAACGCCAAGGCGATCGACTCGCTGCTCAACTACGAGACCGTTAAATATTTCTCTGCCGAGCAGCGCGAGGCCAAGCGCTACGACCGTTCGATGAAACGCTATGAGGAGGCGAGCGTAAAGGCCTACACCTCGCTCGCCGTACTCAATGCCGGCCAGGCGATCGTGTTCACCATCGGCCTTGCGGCGGCGATGGTGCTCTGTGCCTACGGCATCGAATCGGGCCGCAATACGGTCGGCGATTTCGTCATGATCAACGCCATGATGATCCAGCTCTATCAGCCGCTGAACTTCATGGGCCTGGTCTACCGCGAGATCAAACAGGCGGTCATCGATATCGAGATCATGTTTTCGATCCTGAACCGCAAGCCGGAGATCGTGGACCGGCTGAGCGCCAAGGCGCTCAAGGTCGGCGCCGGTATCATCAGCTTCGACAACGTATCGTTCGCCTATGAACCCGCGCGGCCAATCCTTAAAGGCTTGAACTTCGAAGTGGGCGCCGGGCAGACCGTAGCCATCGTCGGGCCTACTGGCGCCGGCAAATCGACGATTTCGCGGCTGATATTTCGCTTCTACGACGTTACCGGCGGCCGCATCCTGATCGACGGGCAGGACATCCGCGACGTGACGCAGAAATCACTCCGCGCCGCCATCGGCATGGTGCCGCAGGACACCGTCCTGTTCAACGATACGATCCGCTACAACATCCGCTATGGCGAATGGGATGCGACCGACGCCGAGGTCGAGGAGGCCGCGCGGGCGGCCCAGATCGATGCCTTTATCCGGCTGTCTCCCAAAGGCTACGAAACCGAAGTCGGCGAACGCGGGCTGAAACTCTCCGGGGGCGAAAAGCAGCGTGCCGCCATTGCGCGCACGATCCTCAAAGCGCCGCCGATACTGTTGCTCGACGAGGCGACGTCCGCGCTCGATACCCACACCGAGCGCGATATCCAAGATGCGCTCGATCGCGTATCGAGGAACCGCACTACGCTTGTCATCGCTCACCGGCTCTCGACCATCGTCGGCGCCGACGAGATCCTCGTGCTCGATCAGGGCGTGATCGTTGAGCGCGGCACGCACAACGGGCTGCTGGCAAAGAACGGACTTTACGCCAGCATGTGGAACCGTCAGCGCGAGGCGGAGATGGCGCGCGAAATTCTTGCGGAAGTAGGGGAGGAAACGGTCGTGTCGAACAGCAATCAACAGGAAGAAGGGGCAGTGTCGGCCGTCGAAGGCAAAGAGCTGGTGGCAGCCGCAGATGTTGCCGAATGACGGTGCAGCGTCGTCATTTCACTGCGATGCATGCGTGCCCTCTCCCCTTGCGCGAGAGGGCCATGCCGGACTCTCAACAAACTCGGTTGGGTGAGGGGGTTGCGGCCCGCCCCCTCACCCGCTCCATGTCATTGCGCAGCCGAGCAGCCCTCTCCCGCAAGGGGAGAGGGCGCACATCGCAGCGCCAGGTTTGCTGATGGGCTATGGAACGCTCGCGCATGTCCGTTATCAATTCCATCCGCTCGCAGCTGACGCCGATCCATCCGCAGGGTTACCCCTTCATCGGCGGCTTTGCGCTCGTTGCGTTGGTGCTGTTCTGGCTATGGCCGCCGCTAGGCTGGCTGACGACCGTCGCGACGTTGTGGTGTGTCTATTTCTTCCGCGATCCACCGCGGGTGACCCCTGCGCGCGAGGGAATTGTGGTTGCTCCGGCGGACGGATGTGTGAGCCGTATCGCCAATGCCGTACCTCCTCCTGAGCTCAATTTCGGCTCGCGGCCGCTCCTTCGCGTTTCCATCTTCATGAGTGTGTTCGATTGTCACGTGAATCGCAGTCCTGTTGGCGGACGCATCGACCGCATGGTCTACCGGGCCGGAGCTTTCGTCAGTGCCGATCTCGACAAGGCGAGCGAGAGCAACGAGCGTAATGCGTTCGTGATTTCGAGCGGGAGCGGTCCGCGTGTCGTTGTGGTGCAGATCGCCGGGTTAGTGGCGCGGCGGATTGTGCCGTTTGTGCGCGAGGGCGATACAGTGGCCGCGGGTCAGCGCATCGGCATGATCCGCTTCGGTTCGCGCGTCGACGTCTACCTGCCAGAGGGCGCAATGCCTCTGGTTGCCGAAGGCCAGATCGCGACAGCCGGCGAGACCGTGCTCGCCGATCTGAAGGTTCCGCAACAAGGCCGCACTTTTACCATCTCCTAACCGGCGCAATGGCACCCGCTACGCCGCTCGATGGCGGGTCGGGCCTGAAGAGGCTATATTGTCGCCATGGCTATGCATCCGCCTCCATTCGACGACCGGCGGCGCCGGCGTTTTCGCCGCATCCCGGTGCGGACGCTGGCGCCGAATCTCGTCACGTTGCTTGCGCTTTGCGCCGGGTTGACCGGAATTCGCATGGCGTTCGAGAACCGCTATGGGCTCGCGCTTGCAGCTATCGTTTTCGCCGCCGTCCTCGACGGTCTCGATGGGCGTTTGGCCCGGTTCCTGAAGGGGACGTCGCGCTTCGGTGCCGAACTCGACAGCCTGGCCGACTTCGTCAATTTCGGTGTGGCGCCGGCCCTGATCCTCTACTTCTGGGGACTGCACGACTTGAAATCGGCTGGCTGGATTGCCGCCATGGCATTCGCCATCTGCGCGGGCTTGCGGCTCGCTCGCTTCAACGTGATGAGCGTCGACCCGGACCGCCCCGCCTGGGCGGCCAATTTTTTCGTCGGCGTGCCGGCGCCGGCCGGGGCCATCATCGTGCTGCTGCCGATCTATGCCGCTTTCCTCGGCCTTGCGCGTTCACCATTCGTGACCTGGGCGATGCTCGTCTACACGCTCGTCATTGCCGCGCTGATGGTTTCGCGGCTGCCGGTGTTTTCAGGCAAACGCGTCGGTACACGCGTGCCGCCGGAAATGGTCGGGCCGGTCGTGATCCTCGTCGTGCTTTGCGTTGCGTTGCTGATCGCTTATCCGTGGATTTTGCTCACGGCCGGAACGCTGGTCTACGTGGTGAGCTTGCCGTTCGGATGGGTGTCTTATCGCGGCTACGAGCGACGATCCCGCGAAGCCAAACTTGAGGCGGCGTCTGCTGCGAGCGCGCCGCCGGCGCCGAGATCTGCGACTATTATCCGCACTGCCGGGACTGAAGATCGTCCGTCGCGCCTCAATTGAATCGCGCCGCTGGCGAAGTTGACCGTACGCGAGGTAAAGATGCGTATTGCCCGCCGCACATTTCTAACCTCGCTGACGGCAACAGTGGCGGCTCCTGCCATTCTGCGCTTCGCGCGTGCCGACACGCCACAAGTTACGCTCAAACTGCATCATTTTTTCTCGTCGGTGTCAGGCTCACATACGCAATTTCTCGTGCCGTGGGCGCGCAATGTCGAGGCGGACTCAGGCAGCCGCATCCGCATCGATATTTTTCCTTCTATGCAGCTCGGCGGCGCTCCGGCGCAACTGTTCGATCAGGCGCGGGACGGGCTCGCTGACATCGTTTGGGCGGTAACGGGCAATACGCCGGGCCGTTTTGCCAAGATTGAAGTATTCGAGTTGCCGTTCGCGGCTTCACGCCGGGCGCTGGTGAACTCGAAGGCCCTGCAAGATTACGCGGCCGCCAACTTGCAGGACGAATTCCGCGAAGTCCGTCCGCTCGCGTTCTCGTGCCGCGACCACGGCGTTCTGCACGCTAACCGCTCCATCCGGACGCTCGAAGATATCAAGGGCTTGCGGCTGCAGGTCGCGAGCCGTCTCGCCGGCGAGGCGGTGGAGGTGCTCGGCGCGCGAGGCATCAGCGTTCCAATCCCGCAAGTTCCGATGGCGATCGCCGGACGCGTTATCGATGGCTGTCTCGATCCGTGGGATGTCGTGCCGGTCTTGCGCCTCAACGATGCCTTCAAGGCTCACACCGACTTCGCCGACTCGTCGTTGAGCACGACGACCTTCGTGCTGGCGATGAATAAAGCGTCCTATGACCGGCTGCCGCGTGAGCTGAGGACGGTCATCGACAATAATTCGGGACAGGTTGCGGCCGGCATGGCGGGTGCGATGTGGGACCTTGAGGCGAAAACCGTAGCCGAATCGGCACGCGACCGCGGCGATCCCATCACCGTGCTGACGGCGGAAGACGTCGTGCAGTGGCGCAAAGCCACGGAGCCCGTTATCGCGGCGTGGCTGAAACAGATGAAAGAGCGCAAGATCGACGGCGGGAAACTAATGGTTAGCGCCCGCGCGTTGCTTGCGAAATATGCGAACGAGCCGGAGCCTCAATCCCCATCCCGGCCTGTGCAGATCGAGAAGCCGGAGCAGCAGCAGTCATCACAGCCCGCGCAGGCTCAGAAGCCGGAGCCGAACATTGCGGCGCAGCCACAGCAGACCCCGAAAGCGCCTAAGCCTGGAGAGAAAGTCGTTGCGCAGCCACAGCAGGTTCAGAAGCCGCTTATGCTGGAACCGAAAGCGCAGCCGCGGCCTCCGCTGGCCAACGCCAATGCGACACTACCCAAAGTCAACACACCCACGCGCGCGCCCGTTACGAAGGCCGCTCCCCCCAAGGAGCTCGACATTCCGCTGTGACGCGCGCTCACGCCGGCATCGGATAACCGGGCATCAAATCGTAAGGATGCGCCCAGCCGGGCAGTGCTTTAATGCGATCGAGCCACGCGGCGATGTTCTTGTGCTCGGCGGCGATGTCGAAGCCGAACTCCTCGGGCGGATAGTAGAGGTATGCCACCAATGAAAGATCGGCGATGGTCGGCTCCGCACGAAGACCGGTTTCCCGTCGGCGCCGATCAGATTGAGCATCAGCGCGACGCGATATGAATTGCCGGATTGGGCGAAGCAGTACAGTTCATGCTCGGCCATGATGGCTGCTACCGCGAAAGCGTCAGCGCGGCTCCCCCTGTGTCGTGTCCCTCGAACCGGCCGCCGGAGAACGAAAGCTGTGCCAAAGGTTCGTCCTTGTGGTTTCGCATGGTCAGCACGCCGTGCTCGAAAGTCCACTTGCGGCTGGTGAAGAAGTTGCCGGGGCACCCGCCTTCCGGCGCGATCGTACCCTGAGCGGCGGCAGGCGCGTGGCCAAAGTTCATGAAGCAGGAGCCGCTTCCCGCCGCTGTAAGCTTCCACCGGCCTGTTAGATCTACCGGAGGCGGCGAAGGGGGTGGTAGCGGCGGCGGGGGTGGGCTCGCCTGTGTCTCGGGTCGATCGGCAGCAACACGATCGTTCGTGGCGCAACCGGCCAAAGCCGCAAACGCTAGCAGTGCGACCGCGGTAACCGCCGCTCGCCCTTTCCGGCGTCCTATGTGTCCCAGACGGATCATCTGTCGATCAGGAGACCTCAAATGTGGCGGCAAAAGAAGCTCAAAAGCTGCCCTGGCCCTGGGGCAAGACGCCCCATTTGCGCCAAAATTGCTAACCGAAATCAACCCTTCTAACGGACCCGTGTTGAGGGGAGGCGTGTCATGAAGACATTGCTATCTGCAATTACGCAATGCAACCGCACGCGCTGTACGGTTGCGGGATTGTTCGCCGTAGCTGTCGTGTTGTCGGCAGCCGGTGTACGCGCCGAAGATGCAAGCGGCGCCAACGCCGGCAATCCGATCTCGCCCGTTGAGGAATTCTCTTAGCAGCTAGAGGTGTTCCAGCGGACCGTGCCGGACCTTAACCAGTCGATCCAAGACTCGGCCAGCACTATCGACAGCGTCACTGATGCTGAAAAAGCTCGCGCCGAAATCGACAAACTGCGCGCGACGGTTTCCGGGTTGCTGGGCGCCGTTTCAGATAACGGTCCGGTGTCGCAGCTCGGCGTGAAGGCGCTTGATCATGTTCGCTCCAAACTCAAGACTTTGGCTGCGGAAACGCGCTACAAACCGGAAGAGCGGCTGTTCCTGATCGACCAGTGGCGCAAGCTCGAGGCTGAGACCGAAAATGCGAACAAAGAGCTTGATGATGCGCGTGTGCAATTCGCCGGTCTGTTGCAGACCTTGCAGCAGAATGAGGATTTCATCAGCGAGCTTCTTGAGATCAGGCAGGCAGAGAAAGCGCTCGAGGTCGTCCGTCACCTCACGCGCGACATCCGCGATGCTTCGACCCAGCTCAACAAACTGATCGGGGGAATCAAGCCGCCGGGAGCGTAAGTCTTGAACGCAACGTTACGGCGCGCGCTCGGGCTTGCGGCGGGCGCCGTTATCCTCGGCGCCGCAGTTGTCCTGTTCAGGCCGACGAGTGACGTCGGCTACGTCGAAATTAAGACCGTTCCGGTTGCGCCGGTCACGCAAACGGCGCTCTATATCGACTCGACCAAACTGGCACTGATCAAGCAGGGCAGCGCAATCCTGCAGGAACGGGTCGGTACGCTGCGCCTTCAGGCCGACGGCCTCGCCGGAGCGCGGGCGCCGCTGTGCGATATCGTAGTGAAAAGAAACCGCATCACCACGGTGATAATCTCCGTGCTCGAACGTCCGCCGCGGTGCCAGTGCCGGTTCAGTGGCTCTGATGCCGCGCACGCGTGCGTGAGCTAAGGCTACGTCCAGTCTGCTTCCGCTCCTTCGCCCTGAGTAAGCCGACCATAGCGACTGCGAGGTTTGCGCCTCTGCGGCAGTTCGTCATTTCATCGTTGGAATGACAAACTCGGCACCCTCCTTGACGCCCGATGGCCAGCGCGCCGTCACTGTCTTCGTCTTGGTGTAGAAACGGATGGCGTCGGGGCCGTGCTGGTTGAGATCGCCGAAGCCTGAACGCTTCCAGCCGCCGAAGGTATAATAGGCGAGCGGCACCGGGATGGCGAAGTTAACGCCGACCATGCCGACTTCAACCCGGCTGACGAAATCGCGCGCCGCGTCGCCATCGCGGGTGAAGATGGCGACTCCGTTGCCGTACTCGTGTTCAGATGGCAGCCGCACTGCCTCCTCGTAGTCCTTGGCGCGAACGACCGAGAGCACCGGCCCGAAGATTTCTTCTTTGTAGATGCGCATGTCGGGCTTCACGTGGTCGAACAAGCAGCCGCCCATGAAATTACCGTTCTCATAGCCTTGCAGTTTGAAACCGCGGCCGTCGACCACGAGCTTGGCGCCTTCCTTGACGCCGAGGTCGACGTAGCCTTTGACCTTTTCCAGATGCGCCTTGGTGATCATCGGCCCATAATCGGCCTGCGCGTCGGTCGAAGGTCCGATCTTCAAGCCTTCGACCCGCGGCACCAGCTTCTCCAGGAGAATGTCGGCGGTCTTCTGGCCGACCGGCACGGCGACCGAGATCGCCATGCAGCGCTCGCCAGCCGAGCCGTAGCCGGCGCCGATCAGCGCGTCGACCGCCTGATCCATGTCAGCGTCCGGCATCACGATCATATGGTTCTTGGCGCCGCCGAAACATTGCGCGCGTTTGTTGTTGGCGGTCGCCGTGGTGTAGACGTACTCGGCGATCGCCGATGAACCGACGAAACCCACCGCCTGAATGCGCGGATCGGTCAGGAGCGCGTCGACCGCTTCCTTGTCGCCGTTGACGACATTGAGAATGCCGGCCGGCAGGCCGGCTTCAACAAGGAGCTCAGCCAACCGCATCGGCACCGAAGGATCGCGCTCCGACGGCTTGAGGATGAACGCATTGCCGCAGGCGAGCGCGGGCGCGAACTTCCACATCGGAATCATGGCAGGGAAGTTGAACGGCGTAATCCCGGCGACGACGCCAAGCGGCTGTCGCATCGAATAGAGATCGATGCCGGGACCGGCGCCCTCCGTATATTCTCCCTTGAGAAGGTGAGGGATGCCGCAAGCGAACTCGACGACCTCGAGGCCACGCTGAACGTCACCCTTGGCGTCGGCGAAGGTTTTGCCATGTTCGGAGGACAGCAGCCGGGCAAGCGAGTCGAATTCCTTCTGGGCCAAGTCGAGGAATTTCATCATGACGCGTGCGCGCCGCTGCGGGTTCGTCGCCGCCCAGGCCGGCTGTGCCGCTTCGGCAACCGCAATCGCCTGCTCGACCTCGGAACGTTTGGCGAAGGCGACTTTGGCCTGAACTTCGCCGGTGTTCGGATTGAAAACGTCGCCGAACCGTCCCGATCCTCCCTTCACCTCTTTGCCGCCGACGAAGTGGCCGATCTCACGCATGAAGCTTCTCCCTGAATATTGAACGGCGCGTGCCGCTTTCGTGATCCCATTGTGCAGCCTTTTCCCGCAGCGGTCACGGGGTAGGGCGGCGGCCTCGTGACGGCGGTGGCTGCTCACGGAGGCGTCCCTTGCAGCGGAAGTTTGCGTCAAATTCGGCACGCGGGCTGCCGGATACCAAAGGTAACCGTCCCTTAAGCGCAAAGCAGCTAACCTGCGGCGGATTGAGTGCTGGCGGGAGTTTTTTTAATGGATATTGCAACGGGCCTGGGCCTGGCCGCCGGCACGGTAGTCGTCGCCACTATGATGTTGCTGGGCGGCAGCCTGGGAATGTTTGTGAGCGAACATGCCGTCATCATCATTTTTGGCGGCTCGTTTGCCGCTACGCTGATCCGCTTTCCTCTGACCGCGATTTTTCACGGCTTGCCACTGGGCGCCAAATTCGCGTTCACCATGCGGCGTACGACCCAGCGCGAACTGGTAGACGAGATTGCCGGTTTGGCGGAAATCGCGCGCAAACAGGGGCCGATCGGACTGGAAAAGGTGGACATTGAAGACCCTTATCTCGCCAAGGGTATCCGCTTCGTCGCCGACGGTTACGACGCTGCGTTCATTCGCGACAATCTCGAGCGCGACCGCGACAATTTTCTGACTCATCTTGACGAGGGTCAAAAAATCTATCGCGCGGTCGGCGATTGCGCGCCAGCCTTCGGCATGATCGGCACCCTGATCGGCATGGTGCAGATGTTCGCCAACATGACCGATCCGTCCAAGTTGGGCCCGTTCATGGCGACGGCGCTGCTTGCCACGCTTTACGGGGCCGTACTGGCGAACATCCTCTGCCTGCCGATTGCCGATAAGCTGCATCTGAAGCTGGTCGACGAAGAGATCAACCGCACTTTAATCATCGACGGAATCCTTATGATCCGCGAATCGAAGAGTCCGACACTCGTACGCGAAATGCTGATCGCCTATTTGCCGGAGAAGCACCGCGAGGCCGAGCCGGAGCCAGTGCCGGCGTAAAGCTGTTGGGCGCGGAGATTTAGGCGATGGCGCGGCGTAAAGAAGCGCACGGCGGCGGCCACGGCTGGTTCGTTACCTTTGCCGACCTCATGGGTCTGCTGGTGAGCTTCTTTGTCATGCTGGTCGCTTTCTCCAACCAGGATCAGCAGAAGCTGCAGATTGTGGCTGGCTCGATGCGCGATGCCTTCGGCGTGCAGAACAATGTCCGCTATTCCGGCGTCATCGAAGTCGATGGTTTGCCAACGCGGCCCAAACTCAAAAATGCGGCGCATATCCAGCCCCAAGACGCCTCAGCGACGCCGACGCCAGAAGAGCAGGATCACAATCGGCAGTATGGCGCCAAGCTCAGCAGCGACCAGGCTTTCGCTCTCGCCACCGCCTCGCTGCGCCAAGCCCTCCAAGATTTGCCAGAACTGGCCGAGGCCTCCAAGCACATCATGGTGGAGGAAACCAAGGAAGGGCTGAATATCGAACTTGTCGACCAGGAAGGCCGTTCAATGTTCGCCGAGGGCTCGAAAGAGCCCTACGAGCGGACCCGTCGCATCATCGAAAAACTTGCCGGGCCGCTGAAGGCAACGCCCTATCGGATCTCGATTACTGGGCACACATCAGCTTCAAAGACGCCACCGCGGTCCGATTACGGGCCATGGAACTTGTCGGTGGATCGCGCTAATGCTGTGCGCCAGATCTTGGAGGAAGAAGGCCTCCCCTCAAATAATTTCTATGAAGTGGCCGGCAAGGCCGACACCGATCCGCTGTTCCCCGATGACCCTTTCATTGCCGCCAATCGGCGTGTGACCATCACGCTGATGCGCGAAGCGCCCCCAGTCCCGCCGGACTTAAAGCCGTAAGCCACTGCCAACACCGGGAAATCGTCTCTATCTAACGCTTTTTGCGCGGGGCTGCTAGGGTCAAGAACTGACCTTTTCAGGGCGACCGCATGGTTTGGCTCGCGTTAGCCGCTCATGACGGCCGAGACTCTTGGTCTTGGAGCGTGTATACGCGCGGGCCGCTTCCCTTGCGACGCAATACCAGGAGCAGGGCGACTTCCTGTTTCAAACTCGATGGCAGATAGCGTAACCGCTCCGCTCGGGAGCGAAGTGTTCGTTAATGGCGAAACGCGTTCCCGCGCCGGCTTTTGGGGCCTTACGCTCGGCAGCCTCGGCGTCGTCTATGGCGACATCGGCACCAGCCCGCTTTATGCGTTGCGCGAGGCGATGGTCGCGGCGTCCGGCACTAATCACGAAGCGATCGCGCGCGAGATGGTCCTTGGCGTGGTGTCGCTCATCCTGTGGGCGCTGTTCGTTATCGTCACGCTGAAGTATGTGCTGATCCTACTTCGCGCCGACAATAACGGGGAGGGCGGTACGCTGACCCTGATGGCGCTTGCATCACGCGCCGTCACGCGCGCGAGCAAAGCCGCCAGTATTGTTGCGCTGCTGGGCATTATCAGTGCGGCTTTGTTTTACGGCGACGCCGTTATTACACCTGCATTGTCCGTGCTCTCTGCCGTCGAAGGACTCGACGTCGCCACACCCGCATTCCATGACTTTGTGGTGCCGCTGACCGTGGTCATTCTGATCGTGTTGTTTTCGTTTCAATCGCGCGGCACAGCGAAGGTCGCGGCCCTTTTCGGTCCAGTTACTGCGGTGTGGTTTGTAGCGATCGCTATACCGGGTATCCTGTGGATCGCTAGGGATCCCGAAGTGCTGTGGGCGCTTAATCCCGCCCATGGCATAGCGTTTCTCCTCAATCACGGGATCATCGGGTTTTACACGTTGGGCGCGGTGTTTCTCGCCGTTACTGGCGCCGAAGCGCTTTATGCCGACCTTGGTCATTTCGGCAGGCTTCCCATTCAGGCGGCGTGGCTTGGCCTCGTCCTGCCAGCGCTGGCGCTCAACTACCTGGGGCAGGGCGCACTCGTCTTTGCTCATCCCGATGCGATCACCAATCCGTTCTTTCTGCTCTATCCCCACTGGGCCCGCATTCCAATGGTCGTATTGGCGACCGCGGCGACCGTGATCGCCAGCCAGGCGGTCATCACTGGCGCCTACTCGCTGACCAGCCAGGCGATCCAACTCGGCCTCCTACCGCGCTTCGAAATCCGCCACACCTCGGCTCATCAGGCCGGTCAGATCTACATGCCGCGCGTCAACAGTCTTTTGCTCGTTGGCGTGCTGCTGCTCGTTGCCCTGTTCCGCTCGTCAAGCGCGCTCGCCTCTGCCTATGGCATCGCCGTATCGGGCACGATGGTCGTCACCGCGACGATGGCGTTTGTAGTGATCTGGCGGATGTGGCACTGGTCACCGATTGCCGCCGCGGCGCTGATGCTGCCGTTCGTTTTGATCGATCTAACATTCCTTTCCGCCAACATGCTCAAGGTCGTCGAGGGCGGCTGGGTGCCGCTCGCGCTGGGCGGCGTCGTCATGGTGGTTATGTACACTTGGCGGCGTGGCTCCAGGCTTCTATTCGAGAAAACCCGCCGGTTGGAGACACCGCTCGACGAGTTAGTGCACATGCTGGAGCGTAAACCGCCGCAACGGGTTCCCGGAACGGCGGTGTTCCTCACCAGCGATCCGAAGAGCGCGCCCACCGCGCTACTACATAGCCTCAAGCACTATCGGGTGCTGCACGAGAAGAACATCATCCTGTCGGTCGAGACCACCCATACGCCACGCGTTGAGCCGAGCAAACGCGTGCGCATCGAGCCGGTCGGTTCGACTTTCATGCGGGTGCTTTTGCGTTTCGGTTACATGGAGACGCCGAATATTCCCAAGGCGCTCGCGCTTGCGCGCAAGCTTGGGCTACAATTCGATATCATGTCGACGTCGTTTTTCCTGTCGCGCCGAGCGTTGCGGCGGGCGTCGCGTTCGGGAATGCCTCATTGGCAGGACCGCATGTTCATTACACTTGCCCGTTCGGCCAACGATGCGACCGATTACTTCCAGATACCGACCGACCGGGTTGTCGAGGTCGGCACCCAAGTGAATATCTAGGACACGATCCGCGGACGATGCTGAAGGCTTGACCGCCGGAATCGATCCACAAATGGCGGCCGTGTCGGGCCAGCTCGCCCTTAAGGAAATTCGCAAAAGCCGCTTTGATTTCACGCGCGGCTGACGCAATCTGCCCGGTCAGGGGGCTTTTTCACGAGGAGGGACCATGTCGGATCAACCGGGGGGAGGGCACAAGGTGCACGATCTGACGCCGCAGCAGGTCGCGGAGGGATTGAAGGAGGGCCACATCGTGCTCGTTGACGTGCGCGAGCCCAACGAAACTGCGGTTGAGCGCTTTCCCGGCGCAGTCCTGGTACCGCTCTCGTCGTTCGACCCGGCAACGATCCCGGCACCGCCGGGAAGCGAAGTGGTGTTTGCCTGCCGCTCAGGTCGGCGTTCGGTAACCGCCTCGCTCGCCGCGCAGGAGCAGGGCTTCGACTATAACTCGCATATGGCCGGTGGCATTCTGGCGTGGAGAGCGGCCGGACTGCCGACCGAGAGCTAGCACGATTTCACGGGTGAAGGCGCTTCGTCATAAACTAGCCATTCCGGCGCCGGCGGGAATTATCTTTGCTATCGCCGTTTGTCTGATCGCGGCTGGGCCGGCGCCAGCTCGGAAGGAGCGCGTCGTCAATTTCTATAACTGGTCGGACTATATCGATCCGACGGTTCTGGACGAATTCACCAAAGAGACCGGGATAAAAGTCCGCTACGACACCTTTGACTCCAACGATACGCTGGAGGCAAAGCTGTTGGCCGGCAAATCCGGTTACGATGTTGTCGTGCCGACCGGCTATTTTCTCGCCCGCCAGATTGCGGCAGGCGTTTTCCAGAAGCTCGACAAGTCGGAGCTGCCGAACCTCGCCAACGCCTGGGCGGAGATCGCCAACCGATTGGCGAGTTACGATCCCGGCAACCAATACGCGGTCAACTACGTGTGGGGCACGACCGGGATCGGCTACAACGTCAAAGACGCGCGCGAAATCGCTAGCGCCGGCGATTCAATCGATTCCTGGGACGATGTGTTCGCGCCGGCCAAGATTGCCAGATTCAAGGATTGTGGTGTTCACTTCCTTGACTCGTCGGACGACATCATGCCGGCCGCGTTGCACTACCTGCATCTCAATCCGAATTCGAGCGATCCGGGCGACCTGCAAAAGGCAGCGGATTTGCTGATGAAAATCAGACCGTATGTGCGCAAGTTTCACTCCTCGGAATATCTGAACGCACTGGCCACCGGTGAGATCTGTTTCGTCGTCGGGTTTTCCGGGGATATCAAGCAAGCGCAAAAGCGCGCGGCGGAGGCAAAAGGCGGCATTTCGATTGGCTACGTCATTCCGAAAGAGGGTGCGCAATTATGGTTTGACAACCTCGCCATTCCGAAGGACGCGCCCGATGTCACCGAGGCGCATGCGCTTATCAATTATCTGCTTAAGCCCCAGGTAGCGGCAAAGAACTCAAATTTCATCGCTTACGCCAACGGCAATTTGGCGAGCCAGAAATTTATCGACAAACCGATCCTCGACGATCGCACCATCTATCCTGATGCCGCGACGATGGCTAAGCTTTACACCATCACCGCGCACGATCAGAAGACGCAACGGTTGATCAACCGCCTGTGGACGCGGATCAAGACCGGCAGATAAGGGGAACAAATGGGAGCGTTGGACGGAAAGGTCGCCATTGTCACTGGGGGCACGAGCGGCATTGGCGAACGGATCGTTGAATTGTTCGTTGAAGAAGGCGCCAAGGTCGTAGTTGCAGCGCGACGCGAGCAGGAGGGGGCCGGGCTGGAAAAGCGCCTTGGCGTCCGCTTCATCCGCACCGACGTTTCAAGCGAAATCGACGTGAAGGGCATGGTCGATTGCGCGGTTAAGGCCTTCGGCCGCGTCGACTGCCTGGTCAATAATGCCGCGATTCCGTCGCCGATGGTCAGTATCAGCGAGATCGACGTCGAAACCATCGACCGGCTCATGGCTGTCAATGTCCGCGGCGTTCTTCTGGGCATCAAACATGTCGCCGCCGTCATGATCGCGCAAAAGGCCGGCAGCATCATCAGCATCAGCAGCATGGCGGGCCTGCGTGGCGGTCTTTCCGGCCATATTTACTCGGCGACGAAGGGCGCCGTGCTGGCGCTGACGCGCTCCGCCGGCGCCGAACTGGGAGAGATGGGCATCCGCGTCAACAGCATTTCGCCCGGCGCGATCGTTACCGGCATCTTTGCCAAGAACGCGGGCGTCGAAGGCGCCAAGGCGGACAAGTTAACCAATATGCTCAAGGTGGGCTTTGCGGCGCTGCAACCGATTCCGCGCGCTGGTTTGCCGGAAGATATCGCCCGAGCGGCGGTCTATCTGGCGAGCGATGGATCGAGCTTCGTCAATGGCCAGGACATCGTCGTCGATGGCGGTCACTCAAGCGTCACGCGCGGCTGGTCGACGATGTTGAGCGGCCGCAACGAGATGACGAAGCGTCTCAAAGAGGCGGCCGCGGCGCTGTAAGCTGTTGTTCTTGGCGGACGGTTGCGCTCGCGCGCCTCAGGACGCTTGAGCATTCGCGGCGGTACGAACGCTGACCTTATGCCCATCGGTCAGGTCGACGGGTGGATTGAGAATCACCTGATCGCCGTCCTTGATCCCATCGTTTACCTCGACGGTGGTGCCGAAATCGCGCACCACGTTTACCCGGTGAAAGCGGGCGACGCCGTTTTCGACCACCGCGACATTCAGACCTTCGCGGTTGAAGATAATCGCCTCGGAAGGAACGATCAAAGAGGGCGTCTTTCGCGGTATTTTCAGTTCGACCGTGCAGTAAATTCCGGGCGACAGGACATGCTCGAGGTTGGGGACGTCGATCTCAGTCAGCAGCGTTCTCGTGCCCGGCTGTAGCGCGGTTGCAATGCGCGTCACCGTGCCGGCGAACTCGCGACCGGGTATTTCCGGTACGTGCACGATTGCCTTGACCCCCGGCTCAATACCGAAGGCTTCATCCTGAGGCACGTAGAGCTGGATGCGAAGGATGTCACTGTGCATGAGGGTGAACAGGAAGGTGCCACTGGTGGCGTCTGCCTGCACCAGGCTGCCGACATCGATGTTGCGCTGGGTGATCACGCCGTCGAATGGCGCCACCACGCTCTGATAAGTTTTCTGCTGCTCCAGCACGCGAAGTTGCGCCTTTTGCGCTACGATGTTGGCAGCGGCAACTGAAACCGCGGCGTCCCGCGCCTGCAGGGTCAAGCGATCGGTGTCCCCTTGCTGCTTCGTGACCCAACCCTCCTGCACGAGCTTGCCATCGCGATCCCAGGTAACTTGGGCGAGGTCGCGGTTGGCCTGCGCCTGCTGTAGCGCGGCTTCCAGTTGCGCGAGCGTTCCCTGCGCCTGAGCGATTTGATGCTCGACCTCCGGGGCGGTGATCTCGACCAAAAGCTGTCCGGCTTTGACCCGGCTGCCGATGTCGACTGTGCGCTTGGAAATATAGCCACTCGCCCGAGCATAGATGTTGGCCTGCTCAAAGGCTTCGGTCGCCCCCGGCCACGTCACCGACATGGTCGCGTCGCTCGCACGTACGGCGGCGGTGCGAACGCTCGGGACGAAGTCTTGATGCAGCTCGGCCGTCGCCATCATCTCGGCGTGGACGCTGTAGTGCTGCCAGATGCCGATCGTGAGCGCCCCACCGAGCAGCAGCACGGCGCACAGCGCAACAATTCGGGCTCCGCGAATTCGCCGCACCGAGGACTCATGCGGTTTGTCGCGGGCTTCGGTGTTCCCGCTTGTGCGGTCGAGCCGATCGCCCGGTACTTCGGCCGGATCGAAGTCGTGCAGCGGAGACCGCTCCATCTTGTTCATGCCAATTCCTCAGTAAACACACCGTGCGCCGGCTTGCCGTCATTGCCCTTGCGGAGCAGGGCGAAAAGATAGGGCACCGCAAGCAGCGTCGTCGGCGTTGCAAAAAGCAGGCCGCCGATCACCGCCCGGGCCAGCGCGGCATTCTGCTCCTCGCCGGCACCGCCGATTGCCATCGGGACCATGCCGACGATCATGGCGGCGGCCGTCATCAGCACCGGCCGGATGCGGGTGCGGCCAGCGGCGATCGCGGCCTCGAACGCGCTCGCCCCATCGAGTTGTCGATCGCGTGCGAAGGTGACCAGCAGGATAGAGTTGGCCGACGCCACGCCGATCGCCATGATGGCGCCCATCAGCGACGGCACGCTTAACGTCGTATTGGTGATGTACAGCATGGTAACGATGCCGCAGAAAGTCGCCGGCAGCGCCAGGATGACCACGAATGGGTCTCCCCAGTTCTGATAATTCACCACCATGAGCATGTAGACGAACACGGCGGCAAACAGGATGCCGATCGCCAGATCGCGAAATGCGGAATTCATGCTCTCGATCTGACCGACGATCTCAATCCGATTGCCCGGCGAGAGCTGTTTTTGGTACTCCGCTATGACCTTGTTCAGGTCGCTCGATATTGAGCCAAGATCGCGGCCTTCGGCATTGGCATAGATCTCATAGACAGGTTGTACGTTCGCTTGATTGGCGTTGGTCGGGGTCGAGTCGCGCTTGATGGTGGCGACGTTGCTGAGGAGCCCGGGCACGGGATTGCGGTTGGCGCCAGCGAATGTTGTCACCGGCGTATTCTTGAGATCATTGAGCGTATCGACACGATATTCGGGCGTCTGGACCGCGAGGAAATAGGGAGTTCCGTTGCTCGGATCGGTCCAGAAGTTCGGAGCAACTTGCTCCGATGAGCTCAAGCTGGTGTTGAGGTTCAGCGCGATGCTGTTGGCGGTGAGCCCGAACTGGGTGGCGCGCGCCCGATCGATCTGAGCGAAAAGCTCCGGTGTGTTCACCTCCTGCTGCAGATGCACGTCGGCTAGCCCCGGGATCGCCGCCATCCGTTTTTGCAGCCGCTTTGCGACTTGCAGGTTTTTCGCGCGGTCGTATCCGACAGTGCGTACGTTAATCTGCGCAGGGATGCCGAAGTTCAGGATCTGAGTCACCATGTCGGCGGCCTGGAAGTAGAAAATGTCTTCCGGGAACGCGGCAGGCAGCACCTGGCGAAGCTTCGCCACATATTTTGCCGTTGGCGCATGCCCCTCCTTGAGGGCCACAAGGATGACGCCGTCGTTCAGGCCGGTGGCGGTGCCGTCGCCGAATGCAAAATTGTAGGAACGGGCCGGCAAGCCGATATTGTCAACGATCAGGTCGCGTTCGTCTTGCGGAATGACCTCGCGGATCTTGTTCTCGACCGCCTGGAAGATTTGCTCGGTTTTCTCGATGCGGGTTCCCGCAGGCGCGCGCACATGCAGCTGGATCTGGCCGCCGTCGATCAGCGGGAAAAAGTCGCGGCCGACGAACATGAACAGCGTGCCGCCCAAAGCAAGCGCTACGGCCGCTCCCAGCGGCACGATGAAGCGTCGCCGCAACAGAATATGAAGAACGTCCACATACGCGGCACGCATGGCTTCGAACCCATATTCGAACTTTGCATGCAGGCGCGCGAACCAGCCGCTTCGGCTTTGTCCTTCTTCGCCATGATGTTCACCCTTGAGCAATAGCCCGATCGATATCGGCGTCAGCGTTCGCGACAGGCCGTAGGACGCCAGCATGGCAAACACCACGGCGAGGCCGAGCGGGGTGAAGAGGTACTTCGCCGGCCCGTGGAGGAAGACCACGGATACGAACACGCAGCTGATGGCGAGTGTCGATACCAGCGTCGGAACAGCGATGCCGGCCGCGCCGTACAGCGTTGCCGCCGGCAGGGGCATGTGTTCCTCGGTGAGCAATCGATGGGTGTTTTCGATTGTTACCGTTGAATCGTCCACCAGGATACCAATAGCCAGCGCAAGGCCGCCCAAAGTCATCGTGTTGATCGTGTCGCCCAGAAAGTACAGGACAACAAGTGAACTCAAGATCGAGAGCGGGATCGAGATCATCACCACCAAGGTCGAGCGCCACGAGCCGAGAAACAGCACAATCATCAGGGCGGTTAGTCCGGCGGCGATGGCGCCTTCGCGCAACAGCGCGCGCAGCGAGTCCGTGACGAACACCGACTGATCGAACAGCTCTTTGATTTGCATGCCCGGCGGCGCCGCCTGCCGGGCGATCGTAAGTGCGTGTTTGACCGCGTTGACCACGGCGAGCGTTGAAGCGTTACCGTTCTTGATGATGCTGAGCAGCACGGCGCGGCTGCCACCGATTCGCACAATGTTCTGCTGCACGGCATAGCCGTCGTGAACGTGCCCCACGTCTTTGACAAACACCGTGGCGCCGTTGGCAAACTTCACTGGGATGTTGTTGAGATCCTCGATCGACGCCGGCAGTGCGTTGGTGCGCACCGTGAATTGGGTGTCGCCGATCTTTGCCAGGCCGGCAGGTACCGTCAGGTTCTGCGCGTTGACGGCGTTGACCACGTCCAATGGCGTCAGGCCTTTGGCCTGTAATTTGAGCGGGTCGATATCGACCATGATCTGGCGATACTTGCCGCCGGCCGGGGTCGGCAGCGTAACGCCGTGAATCGGCGCGAGCTGCTGGCGCAGCCGATAAATTCCGTAATCGTAGAGTTGCTGCTCGTTCAGCGTATCGGAACTCAGCCCGATCTGCAGCACCGGGACGCTCGAAGCGTTGTATTGCACGACAATCGGCGGCTGGATTCCGGCCGGCATCAAGGCGCGGATGGAATTGGTTCCGGCCACGATTTGAGCGATGGCAAGGTCGAGATTTACGTCGGGCTGGAAAAAGACCTTCTGAACTGAAATGCCGTTGATCGTCTGCGCTTCGATGTCCTGGATGCCGTTGACGCTCGACGACAGCGCGTACTCGCTATAGGTCGTGACCCGTTGTTCCATCTCCGGTGTACTGAGCCCGGTGTACTGCCAGATGATGGTAACGACGGGGATGTTGATTTCCGGAAAGATGTCGGTCGGCATCGCCGCAATAGCGGTGACGCCCAGGAACAATATGAGCGCCGCGAGGACGTAGAAGGTGTGGGGTAATTTCAGAGCGAAACGAACAATGCCCATGGCTCAGCAACCCGTGAGATGCGAATCCGCTGCGTTGTCGGCTCCTTGGCGTTCTCCCAGGTTAGGGCGGCGTAGACCAGCAGACCTTTTTGAGCTGCTCGGCCTGCGCCGGACTACCGCCGCTTGTTATGGCTTGTTGGTAAGGCTGCGCGGTTTAGCGCATGCCTGGCACGCACAGATACCGGATATCGGTTCCCGCGTCCCGTTTTGCATGTCGGGTGGATATGGGAACCGCGCCGTCGGATGGCCAGGTATTTTTTGCATAACACCCTCGCTGGCATGAGGTTTCACTGCTTCGTGAGGTGACGCAAAGCTTTCCTTGCCGCTTTTAGCCCATTATTAGGCCGCTCTGACCATGTGTGCGCCGGCCTGCAATTTGTATCGGGTGAGGCGGTTGTAGGCCCTGCGGTTGCTTGTATGCACCGGGGCCGAACGATGGAAGGGCAATGGCGAGCCAAATTACCCTGCGGGTGAACGGCACGGACCATAAGGTCGCCGTTGATGACCCGGAAATGCCGCTCCTCTATGCCCTGCGCGACGATCTGGCGCTGCGCGGCCCCAAATTTGGTTGCGGGCTTGGCCAATGCGGTGCCTGCACCGTGCTGATCGACGGCGAAGCGACGCGGTCCTGCGTCACGCGCGCCGTCGACGCCGAGGGACGTCAAATCACGACCCTGGAAGGGCTCGGCAGTCCCGAGTAGCCCAGTCGGGTGCAGGCCGCGTTCATTGCCGAGCAGGCGGCGCAATGCGGCTATTGCACCAACGGCATGATCATGACGGCGACCGCGCTCCTTAATCGCCAGCCGCATCCGACCGAGGGCGACGTGCGCGAGGCGCTGGCACAAAATCTTTGCCGGTGCGGCAGCCAGGTGCGCGTCCTTGCTGCAGTGCTGCGGGCGGCGAGGGAGGGCTGAGCCATGACCTGTGTCAGCCGCCGCTCGCTTATGCAGGGCGCGGCCGGGCTTGTGGTCGCGTTCAGCTTGCCGCGCGTTGCGGCAGCCAGCGTGACGACGGTTGCCGCTGACAGCGTCGATGCTTTCCTCGCCGTGGCGCCGGATGGCGGTGTTACCGTTTTCGCGGGCAAAGTCGATCTCGGCACCGGGGCTCGCGCTGCGATCCGCCAGATCGTTGCTGAGGAGCTTTCGCTCTCGCCAAAGCGCATTGCGCTCATTGAGGGCGACACCGCACTCACACCCGATCAGGGATCAACTGGAGGCTCAACAGGTATCATGGTCGGCGGCGTGCAGATCCGGCAAGCAGCGGCGACCGCCCGTGCGCATTTGCTGGCGCTTGGCGCGGCGCGGCTCAATCGGCCAGCGACGGATTTGGAAACCCGCGACGGTGCGGTCGCAAGCCGAAGCAGCGGCGAAGCGGTAAGCTTTGCGGCTTTGATCGGCGGCGCGACCTTCAACGTTCAGGTCGACAAAACCGCGCCGCTGCGCGATCCGGATACTTACACCATCGTCGGCACGTCGTATCCGCGGCCTGATATTCCGGCGAAGCTGACGGCGCGGCATGTCTATGTTCAGGACCATCGCGTCGCAGGCATGTGGCATGCGCGAGTCATTCGACCGCCGGCGATCGGAGCGAAATTGCTCGACGTTGATGCCGGCTCGATCGTCGCAATCCAGCATGCGCAAATCGTCCGGGTGCGCGACTTTCTGGCCGTTGCGGCGCCGCGCGAGTGGGACGCTGTGCGCGCCATGCGGACGCTCAAGGCAAATTGGAGCGAAGCGGCGACGCTGCCGGGTTCGGATGATTTGTTCGAGGCGGTGCGCGCAACCCCGGTCGCTCGCACCGAGACGATGCGCAGCGTCGGCGACGCAACCGCGGCTCTCGCATCGGCGTCGCGCATCCTTCACGCGTCCTATGTCTGGCCGATCCAGTCCCACGGTTCGATGGGGCCCTCCTGCGCGGTCGCCGACATTCGCGACGGCGGCGGCACCGTGTGGCCTGCATCGCAAGGCACACACCGTCTGCGCAAGACAATCGCGCGGCTCCTTGGGTTCGACGCGGCCAAGCTTCGCCTCATCTACATGGACGGTTCAGGCAGTTACGGGACGAACGGCAACGACGACGTGGCCTTCGAGGCTGCACTGTTGTCGCGTGAGCTGCGGCGACCGGTGCGTGTGCAGTGGATGCGCGAAGACGAGCACGCCTGGGATCCGAAGGGCCCGCCGCAACTCCTTGATTTGCGCGCAACGCTCGATGCTGGCGGTGCAATCGCCGCGTGGGAAACAATAGCCATGGCGCCCGCAAACGCGCCGAAGTCGCCGGACATCCCGCTCCTCGGCGCAGTCGCAGCCGGTCTCGACGACGGCAGCGCGCTGTTCTCGGGGCTTCTCTCGCTCAATTCCGATCCCCCGTACGAGATTGCGAATATGCGCGCGGAGATCAAGTGGCAGGCGACCACGCCGTTGCGTCCCTCAAACCTGCGCGCTCCGGGCAAGATCGGCAACGTCTTCGCCGTCGAAAGCTTCTTCGACGAGCTTGCGGCCGCCCGCCGGCGCCGATCCGCTCGCTTACCGGCTGCAACAGCTGCGCGATCCCCGGGGGCGTGAAGTGCTGCAGCGCGTCGGTGAAATGATGCGATGGACCGCGCGCCAGTCGCCCGCCAACCGCACCGGCCAGACGCTCAACGGCCGTGGCATCGCCTACGTGCACTACAAACAGGCCGAGAACCACGTTGCCATGGGAATGGATGTTGCGGTTGATAGTTCGACCGGCGCGGTCCGGGTGCTGCGTGTCGCCTGCGCTCACGATTGCGGGTTGATGATCAATCCGGACGCCGTGCGGGCCCAGGTCGAAGGTTGCATCCTGCAGACGCTGAGCCGCACGCTGTTTGAGGAGGTCACGTTCGATCGTTCGAAAGTGACCAGCACCGATTGGTCAAGTTATCCGATCCTGACTTTTCCCGACGTGCCGCAACTCGACATCGCCCTGATTGATCGCCGGCACGAGCGCCCGCTGGGTGCCGGCGAGGCCGCTGCCGCGGCGGTAGCGGCAGCGGTCGGCAACGCCGTGTTTGATGCGACGGGTGTGAGATTGCGCCGGGTGCCATTTACACCCAAGCGGGTCAAAGCTGCACTTTCGGGCCGGGCGACCTGACCGCAAACTCCAGGTCAGGCTTTCAGCGCCTGCTCGATGAACGTGTTGGTATAGAGCGCGTCAACATTTGGGACGGCGGCAATGCCGGCGCCGCGAATGCCGTTATCAGCTTTTGCCCAGAGTTCGGGCATATTGCGCAGAAAATTCTCGCGTCCTTGCGACATCCAGGGATTGGCCATGATGAAACGCATCAGCGCAACAAGCTCGTCGAGGTTCTTCATGCCGGGAATATCGAAGTCGCGGTTGGCGCGCTGATAGATCGCTTTGAGGTCGCCGTGCAGCATGTCGTCGGTTGAGGCCTTTAGGGCCTTAAGAAACCCGACCACCATCGCCGGCTTCTTCTCAATCACATCGCGCGTGGTCACGTAGATCTGGCTTGGCATCGGCGCGTATCGGTCCGTCGGCCAATGCACGATCGGCTCGTTGGCAGTTTGCAGCGCCACGACCACGCCGATGGAATTGATGAAGCAATCGATCCGGCCCTGGCGCAGGTATTGCATCGCCCCCGGGCTGTTGCCGACAACTTGAGTGGTGACGTCGGCTTTGGTCATCCCGGCCGAGCGCAGCATGATTTCGAGTAACTGCTCCGTGGAGCCGCCGACGGATACGATGCCGATCGTCTTGCCCTTGAAATCCTCCGCCGCATTGATCGGCTTGTCCTTTGTCGAGATCACGTGAAAAGTCGATCCTTGGTATAGCGTCGCCACCGACACAAAGGCCGCGCCCTTGGCGACTGCGACAAATTCGTCAATCGCGGTAAGCCGTACAAATGAAACCGCTCCGGTCATGAGCTGCTGCGCCGTTACCACCGCTCCCCGGCCACCGAGCAATGTTGGTGCAAATCCCTGCTGCGCCAAAAAGCCCCCGGAGACCATGTTCATCATTTCGAGGAAGTCTGGGATGTAGCCAAACGGCGTCATGAAGGTCAGCGGTTCGGCCGCCCGCGCCGGGCGTGTATAAGGCTTGGCGATCACGGCGCCGGCCGCAAGCCCGCCGGCAATCTTGAAGAGGTGGCGTCGCGTGGTCATATGCAGTCTCCATTCGATGCTTGTTTTGTCAAAATCATAGCGTACGATTTTCGGCAGTTCTTGCGAATGTCAAGCCTGCAACCAAATCACGAATTCGAAGTGGCCGTGGTCGGCGGCGGCCCGGTCGGTCTTGTCATGGCGCTGTTGCTGGCGCGTCAGGGCGTCGCCACTGCACTGCTGGAGAAGACGTCCGATGTCGAGACCGACCTGCGCGCGTCGACCTTTCATCCGCCGACGCTCGATCTGCTTGACGATATCGGACTTGCTGGATCGCTTATTGAGCAAGGATTGATCTCTCCGCAATGGCAGGTGCGGCTGCATCCGGAGGGTGACCGTGCCGTGTTCGATCTTGGCGTGATCGCAAACGCGACGCATCACCCTTATCGCGTGCAATGCGAGCAATGGAAGTTGTCCCGGCTTGCGCTCGACGCTTTGCGCAAGGAGCCGAACGCGCAAATTTTTTTCGCGACCGAAGTCACCGGGGTTGCCCAGGACGACGCCGGCGTGACGCTGGATCTGGGTGGCGACGAGGCGCCGGCGAAACTGCGTGCCCGTTTCGTCATCGGCGCCGATGGCGCACGTTCGGTGGTCCGTCAGGCGCTTGGTTTTGACTTCGAGGGCGAGACATATCCGGAAACGACGTTGCTCGCGACGACGACGTTTCCCTTCGAGGATCACCTCGAAGGACTGACCAACATTGCTTATTGCTGGAAGGCTGGTGGCAACTTTTCGCTGCTGCGCGTTCCCGGCCGCTGGCGGGTCTCGATCTATCCGCGCGAGGATCAGCCGATCGAGGCGCAGATCACCGATGAAGCGATCGAGGCGAGCCTGCAGGAGATCGTCCCGCATCGGCCCGGCTACGAAGTCATGGAAAAACGCCCATACCGCGTGCACAAGCGCATTGCGCCGCACTACTACCGCGGTCGCGTCGCGCTTGCCGGCGATGCCGCGCACTTGAACAGCCCATCGGGGGGTATGGGCCTTAATGGCGGTGTCCACGACGCGTTCGAATTGGCGGCAGCGTTGCGCGATATACGTGCCGGTGCGCCATTAGCAGAACGGCTCGATCTCTACGAGCGACGCCGGCGGCCGGTGGCTCTGGAGCAGATCATCGCTCAGGCGGATGCGAATCGTGCTCGCATGCGGGAAAAGGATCCGGCCAGACGCCGCGAAATCCTGGCCAACTTGCAAGCCATCGCCGCCGACCGCGAACGGCAGGAGGTACACCTGTTGCGCACCTCAATGATCGCTGGCCTGCGTCAAGCCGCCGCTGTCTCATAATTCAGTCGTTTGATTTAGGCGTTGCGCGTGCCGCGGCGGACGGATTCGTGCCACGGGATTAGCACGTGGCGCAGAAGTGAGATGGCGAAATAGAACAAAAATCCTAGGATCGTCATATGGATCATCACGGCAAAAAGGCCGTCGGTCTCGAATGCGTTCATGCGCGCGACCAAGAGGTGGCCCAGTCCGATGTCGCCGCCGACATACTCACCGACGATCGCGCCGATCAGCGCCAGCACGATGCCGACTTCCATCCCGGTGATGATGTACGGCAGCGAAGAGGGGAATTCGAGCCGGCGAAATACCTGCCAGCGCGTCGCGTTCAAGCTGGTCATCACGTCGCCGTAGCCGCGGTCGATGGATTTCACGCCCAGCACGGTGTTGGTGAGGATGGGAAAGAAGGCGAGCGTTGCCGCGATCAGGACCTTTGAGGTCACGCCGAAGCCGAACCAGACGACGAACAGGGGCACCAGCGCCACTTTCGGCAGGACCTGACTTGCGACGATGAAAGGGTTGAGGGTCTGTTCAAGCCAGCGCGCCCGCGCAATCAGCACGCCAAGCCCGACGCCGATTATCATCGCCCAGAGAAAACCGAGGAGGGTGGCATAGACCGTCATTGCAGTGTCGATCCACGCGCGCTTGGAGACAAGAAGTCCGATCCAGGCGTGCCAGACCGATACGGGCGTCGGCAGAATGAACGCTGAAATCTTGCTGACGTCGATATAAAGCCACCACACCGCGACCAGCAGGACGCACAACGCCGGCGTCGTGATCCAGGGCAGGTAGGTCTTGAAATCACGGCGCTGCGCATGCGTCGGCTCGTTTGCCGGCGCTGAGCGCGCGACCGCGAGATTTTTATCGGTCATGCCATCTCCGTGAGGCGATGACGCAAGTCCTTCGCGATCGTCTGAAACGCTTCGGTGGATTGCACGTCGAGCGAACGCGGCCGTTCGAAACCGACGTTGACGACGGTATCGATACGGCCCGGCCGAGGGGAGAGGAGGACGATGCGATCGGCCAGAAATACGGCCTCGTTGATCGAGTGGGTGACGAGGACAATAGTCTTGCGTGTCTGGATCCAGAGATTTTGCAGCTCGATGTTCAACGAATCGCGGGTCATGGCGTCGAGCGCACCGAACGGCTCGTCCATCAGCAGGATGTCGGGATCGTGCGACAGCGCGCGCGCGATCGCAGCGCGCTGCCGCATGCCGCCGGACAGCTCGTACGGCCATCGCGTTTCAAAGCCGCCGATGCCAACAAGCGCAGTCAGCTCCCGCGCGCGCTTCAGGCGCTCCCGCCTCGGCACGCCTCTCAGCTCGAGCGGAAGCGCGACGTTTTCTTCCACCGTGAGCCAGGGAAACAGGTTCGCGTCCTGAAAAACGATGCCGAGGTCGGACACCGCGGCCGCCTGCCGTGTCTCGTTTTTCCAGAGGTCCCGGTCCATGACTTGCAGCCGCCCACGGCTCGGCGCGATCAAACCGCCGATCATGCGCAATAACGTCGTCTTGCCGCAGCCCGAAGGACCGAGCAGCACGACGAACTCACGCTGAGCAATAGCGAGATCGGTGGCGGCGAGCGCGTGAACCGGGCCACCGCGCGTGGCGTACCACCGCTCGACCCTATCGAGGCGAATTGCGGGCGTTGCTCTGACCGAAACGCTATCACGCGGTGCGACGGCGGACGCGATTTCGTCCTGCAAAGGCTCAGCCGACGCCATCACCATCCGTTTCCGACCAAGGGAAAAATCCGGCCGCATGGATTTTCGCATAGACGAGCGAAAAGCCTTTAATTGAAACCGCGCCGGCACTTTGTATATCTTATAGGACAAAGGCGGCGGTCAAGCAAAAGGCGCAAAGCAACGGGCTGCGGAGTGACGCATGGTCGAATATGCGCGCAAAGGGCTGATCGGCGTCCTCACGCCGCAAGCCAACACGACGGTTGAGCCGGAATTTGCGATCCTGATGCCGCCCGGCTACGCGTTCCTCAATGCGCGGCTGGTGAGCGACAAACTGACGATCAATGCCCGGTTGGATGACTACTTCGCCACAATGGAAAGTACGATCACGCAATTCGCCAACGCGCCGATAGGGGCGGTGGCGTTTGCCTGCACCGGCGCGTCTTATTTGCAAGGGATCAAACGCGAGCAGGCCGCCGTGGAGGCGATCGAAAATGCGCGCGGAATCTCCTTCGTGACAGCAGGCCAAGCCGTCGCCGAGGCGCTGCGGCGTTTTGGTGCGCAGCGGATCGGGCTGGTGTCGCCATATCCGCCCGACTTGACCGAGGCCAGCGTTGGCTATTGGCGCACGCACGGCTTTGAGATTGCCGCGGTCGCCGGCGCGTTCGACGCGTCCAGCAAGTTTCATCCGATCTACGATCTTCCAGCAGCGCGTGCCGAAGATGCTCTGGCGGGCATCGATCTGAAAACGGTGGACGCCGTGGTGATGCTGGGGACCGGCATGCCGACGCTCGGGCCCATTCTCGCCTACACCAATGGCTCTAGCGTGCCGATCCTGTCGTGCATGTCGGCGCTAGCCTGGCGTTCGCTGGTCGTGTTCGATCGCGATCTCGCCGAACCGGCCGCCATGCGGCACTATCTCGCCGGTGAGGGATGGCGGGAGCGTTTTGCGCGGGCGATGGTCTGAATACCAGGATCCGCATTCGAGCGGGTAGACATCGGGTTACCTGTAGCACAATCGGACCGGCAGTGGTCCAACTCGCTATCAGACACGCTATGATTGTCATCGGCTGTACAGAGATTGACGCCGGATGCGGAAGACTTACGGGCCAGAATATCCGCGTACGCTGAGCGCGCTGCTAGAACGCCCGCATCGCGATCCGGAACGCGCGGCTGTAACAGACGCCGGCGCCACGGTGAATTGGCGCGAGTTTCGGGATCGTGTGCTGCGCGCGGCGGTAGCGCTGCGCCAGCCTGAAATTGGGTCCGGGAGTCCGGGTCGCATTGTGGTTGCCGAATCGCGTCGATTATCTCGCCGCCATTTTTGCCTGCGCTTGGCTCGGGGCGGTTGCCATTCACATCAACACGCGGTTTCGCTCGGCGGAAGTCGGCAATCTGCTCGCGACTAGCAGCAGTGCCGCGATCGCGATCAGAGCCAATCTCCCCATCGTCACCTCCCGTATATTCGAGTGTTGTTTCCGTGGAACGCCCTTCGCCGGCCCCCGATGTTAACGAAGGTTACCGCGAACACCGCGAGCCAACACCGCCGCGAACGGAGCTGATTTCCTCGCGAGCAGCGCAGCGGTCCGCCGTTAACGGTTACGATTCATGGTTTCCTCTTCAAGTTCTTTGGTCTCGTTGTTTGATGTGCCAATCCCTTCTTCAAAATCAGAAGCGTCGAAGGGAACCGTGCCTTGCAAACGAGATCAATTATCACAGCGTTATTTGTTGGTGCATTTGTTGCTGCGTTCGCCGTGCCGGCTAATGCCGGCGGCTGGGCAACGGTGCATCGGTACGTCCACAAGACTGGCCGCTGCGGCTCCGATCGCGAAGTGTTGGCGTCGTTCTACGGCACCGGCAGACTCACGGCCAGTGGCGAGCGGTTCAATCCGCATGCGCTGACGGCGGCGTCATACGACTATGCGCTCGGTACTACGATCACGGTCACAAATCCGCACAACGGCCGAACCTGCCAGGTGCGCGTCAACGACCGCGGACCGAACGGTGTCGCGCGCGTTATGGGCGCTCGCATCGATCTGGCCCTCGGTGCGCGGGATTGTCTGGGCATGACCGCGAGTCAATATGTCTGCGCGCCCGATGCTCACGCGTTTGCGCAACTGCATGAGAAGGAAACGCGCCACGTCGCGTCCATCAAGACACAAGTGCATGTCCGGGAGACGCGCCACGTTGTATACGCAAAGACTTGGCATCACGTTGTCCTGAGCAGCCATCGGCAACGGGTGGCGCGCGTGAAGCCTTATTGGCAGAATCAGATGAAAACGCAGGAGTCGATCTTCTTCGCTACCCGCGCCAAATGGTGAAGCGAAATTAGTCGGCTCAGGGACAGCCTGAAGCGGCGCCTCGTTCGGCGGTTGGTGTCCGCGCTAGAACGATAGGCTGCTGCGGCGGCCGACACTCCCCGCTTTGATGCGTGTCAATGCGGCCGATCGGAGCCGTTGGCGTGAGCAATGCCGACAATTGTCGGAACGATGCAAATTTGCTTTCAGACAATACGTGTCGTTTTATTCTATGCCATTGCAACCGCGACCTGCCATTACCGTTGCGAAGCGTCCCCTTACAGGAGGCTTTTGCGGCCGAATCTTCATACAAGCGGATAATTAGAATCGATATGGGCCATTTTAGTTTGCATCGGCGAAAACATCTTGGGTTCCATTGGTGGACTGTGTTTCCCGCAGCCGATTAACTGCACGTTGCACGAAGGGATCCAGATGAGTAACGACAACCGCCGCAGGCCGCGAAAGCAGCTCAACATGCCGGCATGGATTGACGTCGGCAACAATGCGCGTCTTCAAAAGTGTACCGTGGTTGACGCGTCCGAAAGCGGAGCGAGGCTTGCCGTTGAAGACATCGAATGTCTCCCGGACAAATTCAAACTGATCCTGTCGCGGCGCGGCCAGCCCCACCAGTGCTGCAATATCGTGTGGCGGCGCGACGACGAGGTCGGGATCGAATTCATCGCTTCGCCGCCGACAAATGTTCGCAGCTCCGAGAGCGTTGAGGCCATCCCGCCCGAACGCAGCCACCTGGAAATCTTTGCTGGCCAGCTAGGCCAGGACAACGCGAACGAGGCAACCGACTGGACCACGGGCTACAATGGGCGATCTATCGCGGACGGTCGCGTGAGTGGGCGGCTGTTGCGAAAAGTCTCTGCATTGCTCGCCCACGGCTTACGCCGTACGCGTCATCCCGTGGAGTCCTGATAACAGCAGCCGAACCTTCGACAACGGCTGGCTTGACGCTGCGGCGCTACTGCAAGCTTATGGTCATTCCGCCCAGGCCGAGAGTGGCCTCGAAGCCGAGTTGCTGGCCTCGCAGTTCGAGGATGACGCCCTTGCTATTCTGCAACCGCGCAACTTTCGGGCCGCCAACGACAGCCACACTCGCGCCCACTGCATTGTAAGTGCCGGCGATATCCGTGACGTGATACATGTGATACGCGACACCGACCAGGCGCGCTTCGGCGATACCGATGGTGCCGATGCCAATGCCGCCAATTTTCAACCGGTGCGTCGCGCCGTGGAAGGTAACGGTTCCTTGGCCGCCGCCAGCGCCGAGGATGAAACCGGCCTTGACTATCCGCAGGTGAACGATGCCGGTTGTTTGCGCCGACGATGCCGTCGAAACGCCCGACAGCATCACCGCCGCGAGCAGAAGAGCCGCACCAAATTTCATTGCACGAACGAGATGAACCATTATCGCCTCCCGGCCTATTTGACTTGTCACTATTCCCTTCTAGCACGAAGCTGCTAGCCTACGCCAAATCGCGGTGTCAAAAACCACAATAATCTAAGGCCGAGCCGGGAGGATCAACCATGCGGAACGGCACGGCAGCAAGCGGGCCAGCAATTGCTGCAAGAAGCACAAGAAGGACGCGCTGATGAACGCAATCCAAAAGGTCGCCATCTGAGTTCGATTATCGCCATCTGCGATGCAACCAGAGCCACTGCTCGGGATGCTCCCGCACCCAGCCTTCGACCACTGAAGTGATCGTCTGCATGGTGCCCTTGATGTCGATGCGGCCGTCGGCGTCGCGCACCGGCTCTATTGGATCGGTGATCTCAACTGAAAAGCTATTGCCATCGGATTTACGGATCACGCGCAGTCCGTGAATCGGACACTCCGTCTGCCGGGCGATCATCGCGATTAGCGGATTGGCCCGGCAGCGGCGGCCGAAAAACATCACGTCGACACCTTTGCTGAAATGCTGGTCGACCAGCATTCCGACATGTGTTCCAGATTCCAATAGCCGCGCCAGCTTGATCGGGGCCTCCAGTCCGGTGGCGACGAGTCCCCCCATCAGTGGCGCCCGCAACCTGACGATGACGTCGCTGATTGGGCGAATGTTCGGCCGCCGATAAAGCACCGCGGAGTGTGGCACGAGCAATTTGGCGACCACCGCCGGCAGTTCCCAATTGGCCAGGTGGGCGGCAAACCCGAGCATTGGCTCGCCCCGCTCCAGCATGCGCCGGTAGTGCTCAGTCGTTTCGGGCGCATAGGTGATGACGTCGGGCGTTTGCGGTCCGACACCTTCGATGCAGAATTCGTCGAGGTGCGCGAACTCGACGGCAATGCGTCCGAGATTGTCCCACACGCCGGTGAGTATTTTTTCGATCGCTGCGTCGGATTTATCGGGAAACGCGGAACGCAGATTTTCGCGGCCGATGCGATTTTCCGGCAGCAGTGCGCCGATCGTACGCATGAGCCCGCCGGCGACGTTCGCGGTGCGCCTGCGATCCATCCGCTTGATTGCGCTCAAAAGCGCGATCGTGATCGCACCGATGGTCCCATCGAGAAGCTTCGAACGCGGCTTCGCCATCGGGGGTCGTGTTAGAACGTAACGATGATCTTGCCGAAAACCTGTCGGCTCTCGAGCCGCGCCAGGCCGCGCTCGAAGTCGGCGAGCGCGACTTCGGTGTCGATCACGGGGAGAAGGCCCGCGGCCATCTTGGCGAGGCTATCGCGGACGTTGCGTATGGAGGCGCCGAACGAGCCGAAGATGCGATATTGCTGCTGGAAGAGCTGAAACAAGTTGATCGTCGTCGTCTGACCGGAGGTCGATCCGCAGGTGACGAGCCGACCGCCGCGCTTAAGGCAAAGGAGCGAGCCATTGAAAGTGTCGGGGCCGACGTGCTCGAAGGCAACGTCGACGCCTTTCTTGGCCGTGAGTTTGCGCACGATGGTTTCAAAGCGGTCGGTCTTGTAGTTGATGACGTGGTCGGCGCCGAGCGCCTTGGCCTTTACCGCCTTTTCGTCGTCGCCGACCGTGGTGATGACGGTACAGCCGATTGCCTTTGCCATCTTTATTGCGGTAGTGCCGATGCCCGAGCCGCCGGCTTGCACCAAAATGGTCTCGCCCGATTCGAGCTTGGCGTTGTCGAACAGCATGTGCTGCACGGTCGAGAAAGCTATCGGCGCACAGGCGGAATCGCGAAAGCTCACGCCCGCAGGAACCGGGATGACAAGGCGTGCCGGCATGTTGACCAGATCACGGGCAAAGCCGTCGACGTGAAAGCCCATAATGCCGGCGACGTTTTCGCAGAGATTGTCGCGGCCTTCGCGGCAGGCATTGCATTTTCCGCATGTCAACCCGCCATAGGCGACGACGCGATCGCCGACTTTGATGCCGGTCATATCAGGCCCGACGGCGCGGATTTCACCCGCGGCCTCGGCGCCGACGACGAGCGGCAGTTTGCGCTTGGCGAACGCCATGCCGCGCCAGCCCCAGACGTCGATGTGATTAAGCCCGATCGCTTTGATGCCGATTTGTACTTCGCCTGCTGCGGGCGGCGGCGGTGCGGCAACCTCGCGAAGTTCGAGTTTGCGATCACCAACCAGCATAAGTGCGCGCATGGTCTCCCCGGTGTCTAGGGCAGGGGCGCGGCGCTCATCGCCAGCAGTGCCGGTAGCGAGGCTCACGCGGGTTCCAGAGCCATGACCAGGCAGACATTCTGGCCGCCGAAGCCGAACGAATTGGAAATAGCGCGATGAACTTTCGCGTCGCGCGCAACATTAGGTACGACATCAAGCGCTATCGCCGGATCTGGAATTTGATGATTGATGGTCGGCGGCAGGCGCTGGTTTTGCAGCGTGAGGAAGGTGAACGCCGCCTCGACGACGCCGGCGGCGGTTAGCGTATGACCGATCATCGATTTGTTGGATGAAATCGGAATACCGCGGATGCGTTCGCCAAATACGGTGGAAACGCCAAGATGCTCCATCTTGTCGTTCTCCGGCGTCGAAGTGCCGTGGGCATTAATGTAGTCGATGTCTTCCGGTCCGACGCCGGCATCGGCGAGTGCATTGCGCACGCAGGCGATGATCGGCTTGCCGTCGGGGCTTGAGCGGGTGCGGTGGAACGAGTCGGACTTTTCCCCGACGCCTTCAAGGATGCCGAGTACCCGGGCGCCGCGGGCACGTGCATGATCGAAATTTTCGAGCACCAAAGCAGCGGCGCCCTCCGCGAGAACGAAACCGTCGCGGTTCTTGGAGAACGGCTTTGAGGCGCGCTCCGGCGGATCGTTTTGGGTCGATAGCGCCGATAGCAGCGAGAAGCGCACTAGCGATTCCGGCGTCAGCGAAGCATCGGCCCCGATCGCTAGAGCTGCTTCGCAATCGCCGCGCCGGATCGCCTCCATCCCGAGTTGGATGGCGCTGGCGCCGGAGGCGCAGGCGGTGTTGAGCGAAACGGGCGAGCCCTCGGTGCCAAAGTGCTCGGCCAGATGTTCGCCGATGATGCCGAATTTGAACGCGCCACGTTCGGCCGCAAACTCCTTGGCGACCCGCATCAGGTCGGGATAGCCGGTATCGGCGTTGGGGGCGGCCATCTCCGCCATCTTGATCCGGTCCGGCCATTCGATTTCGAGCGGCGGCGGCGCGAGATAAAGCGGTCCGGGAAAGCGGCCTTTGCTGCCGATGCCTGCCTCGGCAATGGCCTCTTCGGCGGCCAGCATGGCGATGCGCTCGGAAAGCTCCGCCGGCGACATCGATTCTCGATACACCTCGTTGACGGCGCCGGCGATCGTCGTGCGCAGGCCTTCGGTCGGAAAGCGCGAAATTCGCTTTACGCCGGAGACGCCGCCGGTCAATTTCGCCCAATTCTCCGACTTGCCGACGCCAAGCGAGGTGACCACGCCGATCCCGGTGACGGCAACGATCGGGCGATCCAGCTTGTCGCGGCTCGTCGCGGCCATGAATTCTCCCTCAACCGACCCGTTCGACCAGCGCCGTACCTTCGCCGCGCCAGTTGCCGACGGACGTAACAATCACCTGAGAAATGCCGGGCGGGCTCGATCCCGTATCTCCCGTGCCCGCGGGCGCGAACAGTTTGCCATGTTCCAGCACCGCGCAGGCGATTCCCAAATTGGCCTCGAACTGCGCTTCGAGCCCATGACCGATATACGTCCCGGTATTGCGTACGGGAAGGCCTATCTCCCGGAGCACATTCCGCTCGGCCGAGGTGGCGGGTTCAAGTCCCGCTGCCCCGGCGATGATTCCGGCATGTTCGCGGTCGACCTCGGCTTCGATCGCGTTCCACTGGCCACGGAGCGTTGCCTCGATGTCTCCGCTCTTGCGGTGGTTACGGTCGGAATAGATCGCGGAAATCCGCGCCCGCGGCCGCGCGCCGCGCGCTTGCGCGTGCTCGCGGCTTTCGAGCACGAGGAAAGCGCCCATGTTGCCGACGGCGAGGCCGCCTTGCGGGCCGCGATCCCAGACCGGCGCGAACTCGTCCTTAAGGGCTGATCCCGCCTCTTCGAAGATGAGGAGGATGTCCCAGCGGGTGGCATTGTACGCGCCGCCCACCAGCGTCAATTCGCTCTGTCCAGATGCAATGCGCGCGTGCGCGATGCGCACCGCATCGACGCCGGCCGCTTCTTCGCCCAGCAACGTGCGCGAGGAACCGACGACGCCGTGCACGATCGAGATATTGCCGGCTAGCAGGTTGGGCAGCTGTGCCAGGAACAAGGTCGGACGCAGATCGCTCATCAGCCGTTCGTTGAGGAACGCGCCGCGCTCGGTCATCTTGCGCATGCCGGTAAGGATGGTCGAGTCGGCGGCAATGTCGCGCTCGCCGCCGCTGGCAGCGACGATCATGTCAGTGGTTTCGAGCAGTTCAGGCTTGCCGGCAATGCCGGCGTCGCTTAGCGCCAGCCCTGCGGCATAGACGCCGATGCGCTGCCACGGCTCCATCTGCCGCTGATCACTCTTTTTCGGAATTTGTTTGTCAAAATTCACCGGCGCCAGCGGATGCACGATGTAGGGCGCAAAGCTTTTGTCGTCGTAAGGCGGCGGATCGCCGCGCTCGAGATGTTGCCATGTTGCCTCGAGCCCCTCGCCAAGGCACGTAAGCAGACCGACGCCAGTGATCCACACCTCGCGGCGTCCGCTCACTTGGTGAGTTCCTTGACCGGTACGTCGATGCGCTCCGCCCATTCGAACAGCGCAGTACGGAATTCCGGGCTCGGAAACGGCATGATGGTGTAGATGATCCGCGCCTCGCAGACGACCTTTCCGTTCCGCCGGCCTTTGCCCTCGCCGACAGCGTAGCCCGAGCCCTCGTGCACTACGCGGCCCTCGACTTCGAGCTGGTCCCCGGGAAATACGGCGGTGCGGAATTTTGCCTCCTTGACGCCGGCCATGAATGGCATGGAGTTAAAGCCGCCGACCGCGATCAATAGCCAGCCGGTAGTCTGCGCCATGCATTCGAGGAGGAGCGCGCCCGGCATCAGCGGATAATTTGGAAAATGCCCTTCGAAAACGGTGGAGGTCTTCGGCACGGTGCAGATCGATCGAACGGTGCGCCCGGCAACGTCGAGCGCGACCATGCGATCGATCATCTGGAAGTATTCGAAGCGCATGCGAGGCGCCTCAGGCGCCCTTCGCCGCAATCAGCTTGTCGATTTCGCCACTTAAGTTATTGAGCACGAAGTACTGGTCCGTCGTCGCCTTGCCGTCGTTGACCTCTTGGGTCCACTGCTCGAGCGGAAGCTTGATGCCGAAGGTTTTGTCGATGGCAAAGGCAATATCCAGGAAATCGAGACTGTCGATTTCGAGGTCATTGATGGCATGGCTTTCCGGCTTAATATTCTCACGCGGAATGTCGCAAGTTTCCGCAATAATATCAGCGACTTTATCGAAAGTGGCAGACATCGGGCATCTCAAGCCCGATCGCTGCGGGCCCCTCCGGTCGTTGCTGCCCGTATAGCGAAGGATACCGCCAAGTTCAACGTCTTGTCGGGGCGCGCATTTTTTGCCGTCTTTGCCACATTCCGGCCAGTTGCTATCCGGCCTAAAATCCTCAAGTGAGGGCGCGGATCGGTCGCGATACGGGAGCAATTCTATGTCTCAACTCACTCGGAAATATATCTGCGGCGGTCTAGCCGGATTCTGCGCGCTTGCAGCGGCGCAACTTGCATCACCGACGGCTCGCGCCGCCGATTACGATGTAGGTCCGATGCACATCGCCCAACCTTGGGCGCGTGCAACGCCGAAGGGCGCAAGTTCGGCCGCCGGCTACCTGACGATCACCAATAGCGGCACGACGCCTGACCGCCTGACCTGCGTTTCAAGCGACGCGGCCGCGCAATGCCAAATCCACACTATGAGCCTGGAAGGTGGCGTGATGAAAATGCGACCGGTGGAGGGCGGCCTCGAAATTCCTCCGGGCGGAACCGTCACGCTCAAGCCTGCGGGCCTGCATGTTATGCTGGTCAACCTCAAACACCCGCTGGAACCTGGCAAGATGGTCGAACTGACGCTCAAATTTGAGAAGGCTGGCACGGTCGAGGTCGAACTCCCGATCGCAGCCATCGGGGCCCCCGCGCCCGGCGTCGCTGCTGGCGGCGGCACCATGATGATGGACAGCGGCCACGGCGGCATGATGCACATGGACAAGCACTGATTTGCGCGCGTGCCGACCACAGCGAACGCGCGGCCAACACTGTAAATGGCGCTTCAGCGCCCGTGAGTGGGTCGTTTGATATCTAAGCGCCTTACCATTGGTTAATACTCGTCGAAGTATACCTGCGCGATGGTACCGCGCACCGGTCTGCGAGCATGAACGATTCCGATCCCAAGGACATCCGCAGCTGGTCCGGACCGATCACGAACCTTGCCGATGACGAGCAGCAATCGCAAACCGACTCCGTGAACGCGGCGGCGCGACCGCGAATTGCAATTGCAGAAGCACTCCGCAACAATTGGTTTGAGATCTGGTATCAGCCCAAGATTGATCTTAAGCGCAAATGCCTTGCCGGCGCGGAAGCGCTGGCCCGTATTCACCATCCGCAGTTCGGCGTCTTGCAGCCGGGCAATTTCCTTCCCGAAGTCGATGAGAACAGTATTGCCGAACTGGCCCAACAGGCGGTGTTGGCGACGCTCCTCGATTGGACAATGTTCGACGAGGCCGGCTTTAATCTTCATCTCGCCATCAATGTGCCGGTCAACGTTCTGCTCAAGCTGCCGATCCCGCAGTTGGTCGCCGAGTATCGGCCCAAGACCGACCGCTGGCCCGGATTGATCCTCGAAGTGACTGAGGATCAGATCGTTCGCGACACTGCGCTTGCCAACGAGATCGCGACCGAATTGCGAGTGAGCGGCATCACCATCGCGCTCGACGAGTTCGGCGCCGGCTATTCATCGTTCTCGAGCTTGCGGGCGCTGCCGTTTGCCGAGCTCAAGATCGACCAGTCTTTCGTGATCGGCTGCGCCACCGATGCGGCGAACGGCGCCATCTGCCAGACCGCCATCGATCTGGCGCACCGTTTTGGTAGTGCCGCGGTCGCCGAGGGCGTTGAAAGCTCCGCCGACCTGCAGACTTTGATGGTCATGGGTTGTGACTTCGGGCAAGGGCCGCTGATTGCGCCGCCGATGCCGAAGGAACGCTTTCTCGAACTCCTTCGCCAGCGCATGAACAAGCCGCGCGGCGTCTCGCCCAGAGACGCGATGCACGTCTCATCAAAAGTCGCCGGCCGCGTCGCCTGATCTCTATTTGCCGGCCGGCTCGTGGAATGGCAGCGGCGTGCCTTCGGGCAGCGGCATGCGAAACACGTTAAGCGTCATCGAGATCAAAACGTAATAACCGAGAATGCCGACGAGCTCGACCACGCCGGCATCGCCGAGCAATTTCTGCACGCGGGCGTATGTGGCGTTGCTTACGCGCCGGGCTCCATAAAGCTCCTTGACGAAGGCGTAGATCGCCATTTCGTCGCGCGGCGCTGATTTCGGCGCCCGGCCGGCGTGCAAGTCGCGGATGGTTGCGTCCTTCACGCCCTGCTTGGCAGCGATCTTGGCGTGCGCATGCCATTCAAACTGCGCTTTCCAGTATCGCCCGGTGCACAGGATGGCGAATTCCGAGAGCCGCGGCGGCACACTGCTATGAAAGCGCAGATGTCCGCCGAGTTGCTGCGTCAACATGCCGTAAGTGGGCG
>JBAUGC010000154.1:0-3230 GCA_049679485.1 Xanthobacteraceae bacterium | reverse complement strand
AAACCAAGATACATCGCGTCGATGGTTTGACCGATCTTGACGGTGAGCACCGGCTGCTGGGTTCCGACCGGCAGCTGATTGAGTACCGAGGCGATCTTGGTGTTGATCTCGGTAAGGGCCTTGTCGGCATCGTAGTTGAGCCGCAGGTAGATCGTGATGGTCGAGGTGCTGCTCTGGCTGGTCGACGTCATATAGTCGATGCCATAGGCCTGAGCGATCGCAATCTCGAGCGGTGTGGTGATGAAGCCCGCCACGAGGTCGGGATCGGCACCGTAATAAGTCGTGGTAACGGTCACGACCGCATTTTCAGTACGCGGATATTGCAGCACCGGCAGCGAGTAATAGGCGCGCACGCCGAGAACGAGAATCAAAAGGCTGATCGTCGAGGCGAGGACTGGCCGGCGAATAAAGATGTCGGTGAAGTTCATGATGACCGCCTGCTACCGGTCGATCGGAACGGGGGCCGCGTCCGCCGTCGGCGTAACCGAATTGTCGATCAAAACCACCGAACCGTTGTGAAGCTTGATCTGGCCGGCGGTCACGACCGTGTCGCCATCCTCCACGCCCTTCAACACGGCGACCTGATCGCCGCGCGTCGGCCCGACGACAACAAAGGTCTGACGCGCGGTCAGTTGCGGCTTGCCGTCGGCGTCGCTGCCTTTTGACTCGACAACGTAAACCGTGTCGCCGTACGGATTATAGGTGATCGCCGTCTGTGGCAGCGTAACGTAATTCAGCGGCGATCCGGTGGTGATCTCGACCGTTGCATACATCCCCGGCAGCAGCTTGTGATCAGGATTTTGCAACGTCGCGCGGATCTGCACATTGCGGCTGCCGGTATCGACCTTCGGGTTGATCGCCGAAATTTCCCCGGTAAATACTTTGTCCTTAAACGCATCAATCTTCAGGGTGACGGTTTGTCCGAGACGCACCTGAGCGACTGCCTGTTGCGGCACAAAGAAGTCCGCGAAAATCGGATCAAGCGCCTGGAGCGTGACGATCACGGTCCCGGGCCCGAGATATTGTCCGAGGTCTACGGCGCGAATGCCGAGGTGCCCGGAAAACGGCGCACGTAAAAGCTTCTTGTCGATGATGGCTTGCTGCTGCGCCACCTGCGCCTTTGCGTTCTTCAGGTTGGCCGAATCGGCATCCAGCGTTGCTTGGCTGACCGCCTGCATCTTGAATTGCTTTTGATCGCGCTCGTAAGTGATATCGCTCAAATCCGCCATCGCCTCCAGCGAGTGAAGTCTTGCGATATCGTCCGCCGTACGCAGCTTGAGTAACGGCGCGCCCTCTTCGACATCGTCACCGGAATTGAACGAGATCGATTCGACGACGCCGGAAACTTCCAGCGACAAATCGGCCCCTTTCACCGCCCGCAAGCTGCCGATCGCCTCGATCTTCGTCTGCCATTCGCTGTAAGCGGCTTTGGCGACCGAGATGGTCTGCGGCGGGTTGCTCAGGGCAGCGATGAATTTCTTGATCATCATGCCCTTGAACACCTGGAATCCGAAGATCCCGCCGAACACGATGGCGACCGCCACGAGCATGATCACCATGCGCTTGATCATTTATTGGACTCCAGTTTTAGCGGCGGCGGTCTGTCGCTCGCGGCTTGGACGATCTGCGGCTCGGGGCTATAGGGATCGCGTGCGACGTCGGCACGATTCCACCAGCCGCCGCCCAGTGCCTGGAACAAAGCGGCGGTGTCGGCAAAGCGCGCCGCCTGCGCCTGCACCAGAGCAAGCAGGGCCTGCTGATAGCTGCGCTGCGCGTTGAGCAGAACCACATAGGTGATGGCGCCAAGACGATATTGGCCTCGCGTAAGGTCGAAGGTGTCAGATGCCGCCCGCACCGCGCGCTGCTGGGCCTTTAGCGTGGCGGCATCCAATTGCAGGGCGCGGAGCACGTCGGCAACGTTCTGAAAAGCGGTAATCACGGTGTTGCGGTATTGGGCGTCAACCTTCTCGTAGGCGGCTCTCGCTGCCCGCTCCTGATGCAAAAGGGTAAAGCCGTGGAAGATCGGCTGCGTAACAGCGGGCGCGATGGTCCAGACCGCAGTCGCCGGCGTAAACAGCGTCGTCGCTGTCAGCGCCGCACTGCCGACATCTCCGGTGATGGTGAATTGCGGCAGTCTGTTGGCGATGGCGACACCGATCTGGGCGCTCGCCTGCTGCAACTGGGCTTGCGCAGCGCGCACATCGGGCCGTTGCTGGACAAGCTGCGACGGCAGGCTCACTGGTAATTTTGTCGGTAGATGGAACGCCGCCAGCGTGAGATGCTCGCGCAGCGCTTCATTCGGGAAGCGGCCAATCAAAGCCAGCAGCACGTGGCGCTGCTGTTCAAGTTGCTTCTGCAGCGGCGGCAATGTGGCCTCGGTGGTGGCCACTTCCGATTCCTGCTGGAGCACATCGGCACGCGTAGCCGCGCCGGCTTCGAATTGATTTCGCACGACCACGAGCTGATCCGTTTCCGCCTTAATGATTTCGAGTGTCGCCTGTATTTGTCCACGCAGCGACGCTTCCTGGATCGCCGCGGTCACCACGTTCGCGGTCAGCGTCAGATAAGTCGCCTCGAGCCCGAAACGCTGATTTTCGGCAAGCGCCGCAGTCGCTTCGATTGCCCGCCGCTGGCCGCCGAAAACATCGGGGGTGTAGGAGACATTCACGGAGGCCTGCCAGAGATTGAACGTCTCCGAAGGTCCAGTAAGGCCGAACTCCGCCGGCGAGAATGCTTGACGCGTAAAGGAGCCGGCTGCGTCAACAGTCGGTAACATGGTGCCCGCCTGCGCATACAAAGTCTCCTTGGCCTGCCACAAGGCGGCTTGTGCCGCCTGCAGGTTCGGATTGGCGCGAAACGCTTCTGCAATCAGAGTGTCGATCTCTTTCGAATGAAACACCCTCCACCACTCGCCCGGGATGTCGCGGCCATTGACGAACATTTGCCCCGCGCCACCGCCGACGGGAGCAGCCGCCGTCGGCGCGAGCGCTTTCTCGGGCGTATAGCCGGCGACCGGCGGAGCTGGCGGCGGCGCAAAATCTGGCCCAACGGCACAAGCGGCCAGCATTGACAGCGACGCCACAAAACCCGTAGCCCTCGGCATGAAGAAGCCGAGACGGGCCAAATACTTACCTCTGCGGGCGCCGGCCGGCCGGCTTCGGCGCCACCTGAAAGACCCCACCCGAATGCGCACTTAACCCACCCTTAACAAAGCCAGATTAGTTATTTAC
>JBAUGC010000153.1:0-10017 GCA_049679485.1 Xanthobacteraceae bacterium | reverse complement strand
GTGTATACGAGTGTGAGTATGGATGATTTCCGCACTCGTAATTCTTAATTTATACCAGTAAGTTAGCTCTTCGGTGTGGGTCCTCTCCTGCCCCGAAAATTCGCCTTTGATTTTCCGTGGCTTTTTGCCGAAAAAGTCCCACCGGGCTGTTCGGTCGGACACGCTTCTCTTAGCCTCGTCGCGGACGACCCGCGAATCTTTCGCATCACCGTCGCATTCGTGCGGCTTATGATCCTATGGGGCGTTGACGCGTCAAGCGATAGGCTGAGGCGGTGCGCACGGAGCGTCGCGTGCGTTCACAAGGGCGCACGCTCACGGCATCCCGTATGGATCGATGCCGTTGTCGGGTTGCAGCCTTTCCCGCGGATAGAGTCACGCTCGCACAGTAGCTGCCTGTAGAATCCTTTTTAGTTCGAAGATTGGATCGTCTTGAAGTGCATATGGTCTTTGTCGTTCTCGAAGATCGCGATCCAACTGCCTATAGCGAGTTTGGCGCGCCTCCAAGAAATGTGAACGATCCGCTTCGACCACCGTGGCCGGCATTAAAACCATGGCTCGAATTGGGATCGCCTCTAGTGGATGACCAAGCGCCTCCGCACTGCGCGCCATTATTTCAAGTCGTTTGTGAAGATCTGCTGACGCGTAAGGTTCGGGGCGCACTACGGCGCTTTTGTCCGCAAGACTTGCTATGGCAGAAGCACAAGCCTGCGCACTTTCGGTTCGATCATGTTCAAGCAGGCTGATCCCCAGACATGTCAAGGAATTTGCGGCGTCCGTTGCCTGCCTACCATACGGTTCCTGACGTTCTGGAAAGAACGCAGGGACCCACGAGATTAGCCAACGTAAGCACTCATCAACCTCATCAATGTGGCGCTCGGTGCCTTCGGAAGGCCGAACTACCAACGTCCAGTGGACCCGCGCTGCGGCCATCAGCGAGTCGACGACCCACTTCCGCAGCAAAGCATTTTCGAAATCAATTTCAGAAAGCTGGCGATAGTAGTGGCGAATATCTTCGGCCGCTTTTAAAAAGTTGTCAAAAGGGCTTCCCCATGGGTGTTCGGTGTCCCCTTTAATTTGATCCGATACCAACTCAAGCAAGGCGGCCGGAGCGCAATTGAATGAGGGGTCATACGAAGGAAATACCTGCATTACACGCTTTCCGGCCTTCTCCATTGTAACTTCGAGAGGGGTAAATAAGCGGGCGTAATTAAGGACTCTTTTCAGCGTTGACGTATCTCGGTACCCATACATCTCGATATCGTGACGAGCTGCGAGCAACATCGCTCGCATCGCTGGAAATCCCCACACGCGGTCTCCCTTGATGTAGCTTGCAGCCAGAACGGCTGAAAGAGACTCTAGTGACTGAGCCTCAATCGTGGATGTGTCAAAATCCTTACGTTGTGCCAAGAGGATTGCTTGAAAACCTTCGACAGCGGCTAACGCAGCATCGCTCATGTCTGAATTGACGGCTGTTATTGCGCAAAGTCCAAGCCAATAGCACGGACTAAAGGCCAGTGGTGCCGTTTGTCGGCCGAAGTCTGACGAATGAACCATCGTCATTGCGTGAGTTGTCATTCCTGCGATCGTCTGAACGCAATGTTTCACAACAGATTCGTTGGTCGATTTTGCCGCGTCCTCGCTAATGGAGCGGATGTACTCGTAAGTAGGGTCAAGAACTTCGCTTACGTCGCTTACCCCGCCAACTAAAAGATTACTAAAATCAGGAAGGAGTATGAGGCTGTTTCGTCGTGCTTCGGAATATTGTCGGCCAACGCTGCCCATTGCAGATACAATTTCGTTCACAGCACTTGTGTCGCGGCGAGCGATAAGTTTGTGCGCGATCTCGTCAAGCTGACCGATCCAAAAACGTAACGGACCGGATATTTTAAATGCCGAAAAATAAATCGCTCTTGCCGCACTTGTCGGCGGGCCAGTCCCGGCGGCGATAGTCTGTATGCGAACAAGCTTTCCAGCAAGCCGACTGACCCGGCTCACTAGTTTGGTGCATTCTCTGACAACAAGCTCGGTTGCAGTTCGGGGAATAAGCAAAGCAAGAGCGCGCTTGTAGAACAGGCGCAGGGTATCAAATGAAATTCCGAGGAGCATAAGCTGAAGGCAAATGGAAATTCGGGCATCCATGCCGGGCGCAAAATTGGTGCCTAACAGCGCTGATCCCGTCGCCGCCGTTACAAGTGTCAAAAATGCAATGAGTAGCCACCGATCTTGTGCATATAACTGTAAGATCGCTGGCGAGAACGCCTCTGCGGCACGTTGCGCTGGAATGATCGAGAGCGACAGGATCAACGCCAGTGCGCTGCCGATGATCGCGGCGCAGGTGAAGTGCAATTCGCTTGCTTTCAAATCTGGAGTATCTCGGAAGAGCCCTAAAAACACGGCGACAGCTAGGACTGCGATGATAGAGGCGGACCACTGGTCCGATTTTACCAATACGAGCCTCCCGAAACGAAGCGCTGCGTACTGCGCCCGAAGTAAACTCATGAGCAGAGCGGCGCACGCCCGTCGTGCAAACTTGCGCGACCGCCGTTGGAAACGTCAAACTTGAACCGTTAGGCGGCGACCGGCGCGTCTAACTGTTTTGGCAATGACTGCCCGCATCTTGCGGCTTTCTGCGATCTTCCGCACTGGGAAGGCTGACGCAATTTTCCAGTTCCGTCCAAGAGAAGCCTAAAACGATGGTGGGACAATGCCGAAAGGAGTCGTTGGGATTCAATGGGAGGTTCGATAAAGGTGGGACACGACAAGCTATTGACAGGGGTCACTTTCGTCCCCTCTTTCCCGGGCACCAAGGACCGTCGAGTGGTTTAGCCGAAGGCGTAACCCACACACTTGATTTGTGATCCGTACGCACGGCGATGAGTGTTTCCTTGGCGGGTACAATTGTATGGCCGTATAGATGTCGGTGTTTGGAAAGTTTGGACACCATAAGCCATTTTTGACACCATAGGTTATTGACAATCCCCGTTTGGGTCCGCTCTCTCCTGGACGCCAATTGCAAATTCGCATTCAATTCCGCGAAGCATTAAAAATCGGCTGATTTACCGGCGCGGACCGGCGCAGCCGAACGAGGATCGCTGGATGATCCGGTTTTCGATCAAGCGCAAGATCATCGGAATCGCGGTCATCCTCATCGTCCTGATGGCCATCACTGCGCTGATCTCAACCGCGCTGGTGCTGCAAGTCGGCGGCCGGCTGGAAGATCTGACGCAGAGCTATGTTCCCGCTTACGGCGCCCTGGCGCGGGCCAACGTCGACTCGCTTGAGCGCGCGCTGGCGTTGCGCCGTATGGTGATCGAGAAAACTCAGACACCGCCGGACGAAGCCCGGTTCGCCGCGGCGCGCAAAAGCTATGAAGCCAGTAACGCGGCGTTCGATCAGGAAACCGAGACGGCTCGAACCTTGCTCGATGGCATGATCGCCAAGAGGAGCGTGTTCGGCGACACCACGGCGCTGGTGCGGCTCCAAACCCGGCTCGCCGACATGATTGCCGGAACGCGAAATCAGCTCAACGACGAGATCGGGCGGCTGCTGCACCTGCTCGACGCCGGCGATCGAACGGCAATCGCCGACAGTGTCGACCGGATCGACGCGCTGCGGGACGATCTCGATCGCGGGCTCGATGCCGTCCGCACCGAAATGATCGATCTCCTGCGGGACGATTCCGCGGCAACGGTGCGCAAGCAGCGCATCGTCACGGTGGTCGCTATTGTGCTCACCGCGCTCGCCGCCACGCTCGGCTTGGTGTTCTCGATCCTGGTCAGCGCCGGACTGACGCGTCCGGTGCGTCAACTGCTGGAAGGCGCACGCGCGGTTGAAGCCGGCAAACTCGACCAGACCCTGGCTGTCACCTCGCAGGATGAGATCGGCTATTTGACCATCGCCTTCAACAAGATGGTGGAGCAATTGCGGCTCAAGGAACGCATCCGCGAGACGTTCGGCAAATACGTCGATCCCCGCATCGTCGAAGGCTTGATCAGCGGACCGGCGCTGGCGACCGCCGGAGAGCGGCGCGTCATGACCGTGCTGTTCTGCGATGTCCGGGGTTTCGTGGGCGTCAGCGAGGAAATGACGCCGCAGGGCCTGGTCAAGGTGATGAACCGGTATTTCTCGACGATGTCCGCGCCGATCCGCCAGCAGGGCGGCATCATCGACAAATATATCGGCGACGCCATCATGGCCTATTGGGGACCGCCTTTCACCGCCGACGCCGATCAGGCGCGCTTCGCCGCCTTTGCCGCGCTCGATATGCTGGACCGCGTCGCGCCGTTTCGGGCCGAGTTGCCGGACCTGCTCGGCCTGCGGAACCTACCGATCTCGTTCGATATCCGCATCGGCATCGCCACCGGCGAGGCGCTGGTCGGCAGCGTCGGCTCCGAAACGATGATGAGCTATACGGTGATGGGCGACACGGTGAACCTGGCGTCTCGCCTGGAAGGCGCGAACAAATTGTATGGCAGCCATATCCTGGTGTCAGCGCCGACCGTCAGCGGCGCCAGCGCTGCAATCGAAACCCGAGAGATCGACCGCGTCGCCCTGGTCGGCCAAACACACGCACAGCCTGTCTACGAGATCATGGGCCGTAGCGGAGCTTTGACAGCGGCGCAGATCGAGCTCCGCAGGCGCTATGCGGCGGCTCTTGAAGCCTATCGGGCGCGCCGCTTCGAGGACGCCAGACGCGGTTTTGTCACGGCGCTCGACATCGTTCCCGACGACGGCCCATCTTTGACCTTGCTCAAGCGCATCGACACGCTGGTCGCGGCGCCGCCGGACGACAATTGGGACGGCTCCTGGCGCCTTGAGCAGAAATGAATTTGCTGCAGAAGTACGTTTGATCGGTGCGGCCCTAGCCCGGTGAGCAGTGCGGGCTTACATTTTACGCAAACGAGGACGGTCATGGCAAAGCTGAACGGCAAAACGGCATTGATCACCGGCTCGACCGACGGCGTCGGCCGGGTCGTCGCAACGCGACTGGGCGCGGACGGCTGGCGCGTCCTGGTGAACGGCCGTGATCGCGCACGGGGCGAAGCGGTCGTCGCCGAGATCAGGGCGGCCGGCGGCGCCGCGGAATTTCTGCAGGCGGACCTGTCATCGATGGCTGAAGTGCGGCGCCTGGCTGACGCGGTGCAACAGACGACGAAACGGCTTGAGCTTCTCATCAATAACGCTGGGATCGGCAGAGGCGATCCGGACGGCCGTCGCGAACTCAGCGACGACGGCTTCGAGCTGCGGTTCGCAGTCAATTATCTGTCCGGCTTTTTGCTCACCCAGCTGCTGCTGCCGTTGATCAAAAGCAGCACGCCGGCGCGGATCGTCAATGTCTCATCGCTCGGCCAGCAGGCAATCGATTTCAAGGATGTGATGATGACGCATGACTACAGCGGCATGCGCGCCTACCGCCAGAGCAAGCTGGCGCAGATTTTGTTCACCATCGATCTTGCGCCGGATTTGCAAGGCAGCGGCGTCACGGTCAACGCGCTGCATCCGGCGACGTTCATGAACACCAAAATGGTGCGCGAGTTCGGAACGCCGATGACCACCGTCGAGGAAGGCGCCGATGCCATCCTCAAACTGGCGATCGGCCCGGAAATTGAAGGCCGCAGCGGGCTGTTTTTCAACGGACAACGCGAAGCGCAGGCGGACGCACAGGCCTATGATGCCGCGGCGCGGCGGCAACTCCGGACGCTCAGCCTTGACCTTGCTGGCTTGGTCCCGGCGAAGGCCGGCTAGTTTTGACGCGCCATTTCGGTTGCGATATTCAGGACCATAGCGTCCCTGCCACAACGCGTTTCCTCAATGACGATCCGGCTACATCGCGGCGACCTGCCCGACGTTTCGCGCTACACCGGCGCGGTGGCGATCGATACCGAGACCATGGGACTCAACCTCGGGCGCGACCGGCTGTGCGTGGTGCAGCTTTCGCCCGGCGACGGGTCCGCCGACGTGGTGCAGATTCCACCGCATGCGACTGAAGCGCCCAACCTGAAGCGGCTGCTTGCCGATCCGCGCCTCGTCAAGATTTTCCACTTCGCGCGGTTCGACCTCGGCATGCTCTACAATGCCTTTGGCGTGATGCCGGAGCCGGTCTATTGCACCAAGATCGCCTCGCGGCTGGCCCGCACCTACACCGACAAGCACGGCCTGAAAGACCTGGTGCGCGAAGTGCTCGGCCACGACCTTTCGAAGCAGCAGCAATCGTCCGATTGGGGCGGGACCGAATTGAGCGACGCGCAGGTGTCGTATGCAGCAAGCGACGTCATCTACCTGCATGCGCTCAGGGACCGGCTCGATGCGATGCTGGTGCGCGAGGGTCGAGACCAATTGGCGGCGGCCTGCTTTCGGTTCCTGCCGGAGCGGGCGCGGCTTGATCTCGCCGGTTTCGGCGGCGAGGATGTTTTCGCCCATTCATAAATTGGCAGCGCTTTCAGCGGGATCGCATTCGATCCGGGCCTCGGCGCGACCATTTCCGCCCGGTCGAGGCCACATTCTCGGGCGATAATTTCCCGCAGGAACGGCTAAAACGGGGCGTAACCGAATCGGGGCGACTGTCCCAAGAGGACGAAGCTGACGAGCGTCTATCCTGGCGACACGGCGAGACGGGGCGGATTTACCGCGACCACTCGCGACGATGCCGACCAAATCTATCGCGCGGCGATGCGGCACAGCCGCCTTGTGCGTTGGCTTCGCGTGAGCGTTCCTGCGGTCATCGCTGCGGCTCTGATCATGGTCGTGGCGGTTAATTATATGCCGACGGTCGGAGGCCTTCGGTTGCCGGGGGAACTCGGCAAGCTCGTGATCAAAGGCACCAAAGTCACGATGCAGCAGCCACGCCTGACCGGGTTTACCGACGATGCTCGACCCTATGAGTTCACGGCGCAGTCCGCCGACCAGGACATCACCAAACCCGATTTGATGGAGCTGCATCAGATCGACGCCAAAATCGAGATGCAGGACAAGAGTACCGTGAGCGTCACGTCCAATTCCGGGACCTACGACATGAAGGCGGAAATGCTGACGCTCAACGAAAGCGTTCATCTCGTTTCGTCGACCGGCTACGAAGTGCGCCTGACGGAAGCGGTGGTCGACGTGCACAAAGGCAATGTGGTGTCGGAGAAACCGGTCTGGGTGAAGCTCATCAACGGCGTCCTGACCGCCAACCGGCTCGATGTGGTCGACGGTGGCAACCTCATTCGATTTAGCGAGGGCGTTTCCATGACCATAAAGCCGGATCAAGAATCAACGCAGGCGACCAAACGATGACGCGCTGGTTTTGGCTCTCGGCCACATTGATCGCACTGGTATCGCCGGGATCGGCAACGGCGCAGGCGCCGCGCGATGCCGCGGTAGAACCGGGCCCGGCCGCTCTGCAAGAGCAAAAAGAGCAAAACCAGGATCTGCCGATCCAGATCGAATCGGCAACGCTTGAGGTGCGCGACAAGAGCAAAATGGCGACGTTCTCCGGCGATGTGCAGGTGGTGCAGGGTGATACGACGATCAAATGCGACACGCTCGTGGTGTTCTACGGCGCCGGGGGACCGGGCGCAGGTCCGCCCGCGTCCGCTGTCACGCATTCGGCTCGGGGAGCCGCGCGGCAGAGCCCCGCCGTGCCGCAGGGAGCTCAGGATATCCGCCGCATCGAAGCCCGTGGTGGCGTCACCGTCATTTCCAAGGATCAGAATGCCAGCGGCGATCTCGGCGTCTACGACGTCAAGAAAAAGACCATCACGCTCACTGGAAATGTCGTCGTCACCCAAGGCAAGAACGTCCTCCACGGCGATCGGGTGACAGTCGATACCACGACCGGAAATGCGCACATCGAGTCGGCGGTGAACAGCCCGAATCGTGTTCGCGCGCTGATCCAGCCGAGCAAGAATCAAGACGGCTCGTCATCGAATTTTCTGTCCATAGGACCCGGTGCGAACAAGGCGAATTAGGACTGGCCGCAACAGCATGGCTACGGAAAATCGGGTAGAGTCCCGGCTCAAATGCCGGGATTTCCGCGATGCAAGGCGGACCTGACGAGGATAGCGTGCTGGACATCTTCTCATACTTTCGGCGACGCGGCCGCGCGGCGCCGCCGCGGCAGGCGGCGCCCGCGATCGGCGAGGTCATGGACCTTGCAAGCATGGGCGGCACCATCAACGGCACCTATGTCGATATCGCCAGCGCACCGGTCAATACGAAGAAAGCGCGTAGCCCTGGTCCACAGCGTCAGCGCCGCGCGCCGCGACCGGTCCCGGATAAGGCTCCGCCGCCCCAACCGGCGCCCGAGAGTAGACCACAGCAAGTGCGGGTGCGCCCCCGCACCGACGGCAACGGTGCCGCGCCGGTGGATCGCAAAGGCGTACTTTCCGTCCATGGCGTCGAGAAAAGCTTCGTCGGGCGCAAGGTGGTCAAAGGCGTCAGTCTTTACGTGCGCAAAGGCGAAGCTGTGGGCCTGCTCGGCCCCAATGGCGCCGGCAAAACCACTGTCTTTTACATGGTGACCGGCCTCATCAAGGCCGACAAAGGCCGCGTCGAGCTTGACGGCCATAACGTCACGGGATTGCCGATGTACCAGCGGGCGCGCCTTGGTATCGGCTATCTGCCGCAGGAAGCCTCGATCTTCCGCGGCCTCACCGTTGAGCAGAACATCCGCGCCGTGCTCGAAGTGGTCGAGCCCGATTCCAAGCGGCGGGAGCGCGATCTCAACGGATTGCTGGAAGAATTCAACATCGCGCGGCTGCGCAAGACGCCGGCGATTGCGCTCTCTGGGGGCGAGCGCCGCCGCGTCGAAATTGCGCGCTCACTCGCCACGCGACCGAACTACATGCTGCTCGACGAGCCGTTCGCCGGGATCGACCCGATCGCCGTCGGCGACATCCAGGCATTGGTGCGCCATTTGACCAATCGCGGCATCGGGGTGCTGATCACCGACCACAATGTGCGCGAGACGCTTGGTTTGACCGACCGCGCCTACATCATCTATTCCGGTGAAGTGCTGATGGAGGGCCGCGCCGGCGATATCGTTAACAACCCTGACGTGCGGCGGCTGTATCTCGGCGAGCAGTTCCAGCTTTGATTTTTCGATTTTAAGGCTGCTCGAAATCGGTTGACGACAGCGACCCGGAATTGCTGTAGAGAGCTACCTATAAGCAAGAATCGGACCAGTTGGTCGGCCGGGGTTCAATGGCGCTTTCGCAACGACTTCAAATCCGCCAGAGCCAGGCGCTGGTGATGACGCCGCAGTTGATGCAGGCGATCAAGCTGCTGCAGCTCTCGAATCTGGACCTGGTCGCCTATGTGGAAGCTGAACTCGAACGCAATCCGCTGCTCGACCGGAGCGTCGAGGACGGGCCGGCGGCTGCCGAGGCCGATGGCGCGCCGTCGCCGGACAGTCCGCCCGCAGACGGCGAATCGTGGAACGCGAATGGCGCTGAGGCGAACGGCAACGCCATCGAGGAGCGGCTGGACTCGCGTGCAGACGACGCTTTCCCGGACGACGCCGAGCCGATTCGTCCACGCGCCGCCGAAGTTCCGGCCGGATATTCTGAATGGGCCACCGTCGGTGCCGGCGGTCATGATGACAGCGAATACAATCTTGAAGCGTTTGTTCCCGCCGAGACCACACTGGCCGATTGGCTGCGCCAACAGCTCACCCTCGCGGTTACCGATCCGCGGCGGCGGATGATCGGCCAATACCTGATCGACCTGGTCGACGAGGCCGGCTATCTCGGCAGCGATTTGGCTTCGGTCGCGGAGCGGCTCGGCACCAGCGTCAAGGAAGTGGAAGCCGTGCTCGGGATTCTGCAGGGCTTTGATCCGCCCGGAATCTGCGCGCGCGATCTCGCCGAATGCCTGGCGTTGCAGCTCAAGGAGCGCAACCGGTTCGACCCGGCAATGCAGGCGCTGATTGCGCGACTTGATCTCCTGGCCAAGCGCGATGTCGCCACTCTGAGAAAAGTATGCGGCGTCGGTGACGAGGATCTCGCCGACATGATCGCGGAAGTCCGTCGCCTCAAT
>JBAUGC010000152.1:0-4155 GCA_049679485.1 Xanthobacteraceae bacterium | reverse complement strand
GATCGGCGATGACGAGTTTGCCCTGTGCCTGGCGAGCTGCGATCCCGAGCGTGCGCGGCGGATCGCCTGTACGCTGGTCGAAACCGTCAGGATGCCGGTCCAGATCGGCATCGAGCAGCACAGCATCGGCGCCAGCGTCGGGATCGCCCAGGCCGGCCGCGGCCATGTGACGGTCGATGAGCTGCTCCGCTGCGCGCACGTTGCCCTGTCCCGCGCCCGGACCCTTCACACCGAGTTCTGCTTCTTCGATCCGAAAATGGACGCTCACATCCGCGAGCGATCGCTCTTGGAGAAGGACCTGAAAGCGGCGATCGGCGGCGATGCGCTGCGCCCGTATTATCAGCCGATCATCGACCTGAAAACGCGGCGGATCGTCAGTTTCGAGAGTCTCGCCCGCTGGCACAATCCGGTGAGCGGCCTGATCTTGCCGGATATTTTTATCCCGCTCGCCGAGGAGCTCGGCATCCTGGACATCGTCTCGGGTCAACTGTTCGGCGACGCCTGCCGCGACGCCGTGCACTGGCCGGAAGATATCTCGCTGACCTTCAATTTTTCGCCGTCGCAGCTCAGCGACCGGACGTTCGCGGACGCGATTCTCACCGTCATGCGGGACACCGGATTTCCGCCGCATCGTCTGGAGGCCGAAATTACCGAAAGCGCGCTGGTGGCGGACCTGGAAGCCACGCGCCACGCCATCCAGACGTTGCGCAATGCCGGTGTCCGCATGGTCATCGACGACTTCGGCACCGGCTATTCCAGCCTCTATCACCTCTACGAGTTGCGGTTCGACAAGCTCAAGATCGACCGGCGGTTTATCCAGGAACTGGTCATCACCGGCGAAAGCGCCGTTTTCATTCGCGCCATGGTCGGTCTGTGCCGCGGCTTGAATTTGTCGGTCACCGCCGAGGGCGTCGAGACCGAGGCCCAGGCCAAGGCGGTGCTTGAGCACGGCGTCGATCAAGCCCAGGGGTATTTGTTCGGAAGAGCCGTGCCGGCCGCGCAAGTGCCCCAGTTGTTCGCCGCGCCGGCGATACTCGTGGCCTGACGGCGGCGCACGAGGGCCGCGCGTATTCGTCGTGCCGGGCTTGTCCCGGCCATCCACGTCTTTACCTATAGACACAAAGTCGTGGATACCCGCCGCTGACGCGGGCATCATGACGACACAGAGCGAAGCACCGCATTGCACACGCCCGTCACCATCCTCACCGGCTTTCTCGGCAGCGGCAAAACCACGCTGCTCAATCGCGCGCTGCGCGATCCTTCGATGGCGAACACCGCGGTGGTGATCAACGAATTCGGCGAAGTCGGCCTCGATCACATGCTGGCGGCGCAGAGCGACGACACCATCATGGTGCTGGAGAACGGCTGCCTGTGCTGCACCGTGTTCGGCGATCTCGTCACCACGCTGAACAATCTTTATCACTCGCGCGAGGACGGCGCGATTCCGCGGTTCGATCATGTGGTGATCGAAACGTCCGGGCTCGCCGATCCGTCGCCGCTCATTCAGGCGTTTCTGTCGGACCCGACGCTCGCCGGGCTTTACCGCATCGGCGCGGTGGTCGCGACCGTCGACGCCGTCAACGGCCCGCATACGCTGGACGAGCACATCGAATCCGTGCGCCAGGTCGCGCTAGCCGACCACATTCTCATCACCAAGCTTGATCTTTTCCCCCTCCCAAACCCTCCCCCGCAAGCGGGGGAGGGTTTGGTGGGGGCGAAGGAAGCCGAGGCGTCGCTGACCGCACGGCTGCACCGCCTCAATCCGGCGGCAAAGATTTTGCGCATCGACGATCCGTCATTCAACGTCGGCACCTTTCTGCGCACGGACGGTCTCAATCCCGACGGCAAAACCGACGCGCGCGCGTGGCTCAACGCCGCCGCCTACGAGCAGCATGATGAACACGATCATCATCACGGGCACGATGCCGGCCATGACGAGCACGACCATCACCACCTGCACGACCGCGATATCGCCTCGTTCTGCTTTACCCGCGACAAGCCAATTCCGCGCGAGGCGCTCCGCCTCCTGCTCGACGCCCTGCAGCAGAACCTCGGGCCCAATCTCCTTCGCGTCAAAGGCATCGTGAATGTCGTCGAGGAGCCCGACCGCCCGGCGGTGATCCAGGGCGCGCAGCAGCTCCTGCACAATCTGTCCTGGCTCGAGCGCTGGCCGGACGAGGACCACCGCAGCAAAATTGTTTTCATCACCCAGGGCTTCGACCGCGCCGAAGTCGAGGATATGATCGCGCTGCTCGACCGGGTGGCGACGCGCACCGCCGCCGCCCGGGCGCGAGCGCAAGCAAACCAATGAGCGGGCGGCGAACGCCCGCGTCATTGCGAGGGCGATTATCCGGCAGTTGACTATTTCCCTTAGACATGGCAATATGCTCCTACGCCACTGCCCCAAGAGGAAATGCTATGTCCAGGCGACCGAAACCAGTCCCGCAAATGACGACGGCCCAATTCGAGGATCGGTTCCCGGTTGGCGACGATGCGGCCTGCCTTAGCTATCTGGTCGCCCGCCGCTGGCCGCTGGGCGTTCAATGCCCGCGCTGCGGCAATACGGACCTGTACGACGCCTCCAGCTACAAGCCGTTTCACTGGCAATGCTTGGAGTGTTCGGAAGGCGGCCCGTATCGCTTTTCGGCTCTGGTCGGGACGATTTTCGAGAATACCAAAAAGCCGCTCCGCGACTGGTTCCGCGTCGCCCACTTCATGCTTTCGAGCAAAAAGGGAATGAGCGCCCTTCAAATTCAACGCATGATGGGCTTCGGCAGCTACGAAACGGCCCATTCCATGTGCCACAAGATTCGCGCTGCGCTGATCGCGCCGGAGACGAAGCTTGGCGGCATCGTAGAGGTTGATGAGACGTTCATAGGCGGCAAAGCCAAGAACAAGCACTACACCAAAGGACGCGGCGGTTCGGGACGCGGCGGCCTTGGTTCGGGCAAAGTGCCGGTTGTCGGTGCCGTCACTCGCAAAGGTAATGTGGTCGCCCGCGTTCTCCGCAGTGTGACCCGCGACGAACTTTCCAAATTCGTGAACGAAACCGTTTCGGAAAAAGTCAGCCTGCTCGTTACCGACCAATGGATTGGCTATCACGGCTTGCGGCAAGTCTACGGCGACCGCCACCAAATCATTCGGCACGCAGACCACGAATACGTTGTCGGCGCCGTTCATACGAACACAATTGAAGGCTTTTGGAGCATTTTCAAGCGCGGCGTTGTCGGCACGTTCCACAAGGTCAGCGCCAAATATCTGCCGCTCTATGTCGCGGAATTTCAATTCCGGTACAATAACCGCAGCAATCCCGACATGTTCGGGACTGCGATAGCAGGGTGCTGAGACGAGGTCACTGGTCACCGTCTCAGCTAGAGACGACAGAGGCCAGCGAGCCTGAGGAGACGCAGCTTGATTTCTTTGCGATATGGGAAACCAAGTCATGATGGGCTTTTGATTTCGCATTTCTGAAGGATGAGAAAACGAACATTAAAGCCTACGATCTGGCCGGTAATTGTCACATGGTCGCCACCCCGCAATGTCGAGAGTGCTGGCAGCCATTGATTGCTAAAACTGCATATTATTCCGTTGTTAAATTCGACGCCGCCGCCTGCGTGAATTATCGCTATAACCAGTCCCCAAGTTACCCATTTGTTTTTTTCTTCGCTCATCAAAATAGAGCATTGCAATTCGGTTCTGCCTTCACAGTAAGTACTCCAAAGCTGATCTTTGCTAGTCATTGCACTAGCAACGTGAGGACCATCGACGGCCGTAGGCGGTGCCGGCGGCGCGTGCTGCAAAGCCTCTAATTCCCGGATTCTATTGTTTGCGGCGTCGCGCTCTGCGGTTGTTTGGTCTAATTGTTTTTGGATTATGACCGTCGCTTGAGAAATTTTTTCGTTTACCTGCGCCTGCGTAAAAAGCGGCTCGGTAGGCTTAGGCGCCGCAGACGAAACGAATTGCCACACAAAAGGCCAGCGGCGTTGTTCAATGTATGGTGACGCAGTGATTATCAATAACGAGGCTATTCCGATCCCGACCCATAGCCATGCGTTGGCGGCTATTTGATTGAGTGATTTGGTCAGTTGCGGGCTGCGCGTTAAAATCACCGGCAGTTTGTAGTCGAAATATGCCACGGCCACCGCCCCTAGACCG
>JBAUGC010000151.1:0-5480 GCA_049679485.1 Xanthobacteraceae bacterium | reverse complement strand
ACCAGTTCGACCGTGCCGGGCGCGTAATCGACCTTGATCGCCGCGCGGCCAGTGATGAAGTCGAGTTTGTTGACGGCCTCGTTGTGCTCGCGGACGTAGTCGAAACTCTTGGTCGAGCCGGCGTGATTGTTGAAGGCGACGCACGGTGAGATCACGTCGATGAAGGCGGCGCCGCGGTGCTCGATGGCGGCCTTGATCAGCGGCGTCAATTGCGTTTTGTCTCCGGAGAACGAGCGGGCGACAAAAGTAGCGCCGACCTGAAGCGCGATGCCGACGAGATCGATGGCATTGTCGGTATTGACGACGCCGCGCTTCGATTTCGAACCGGGATCGGCAGTGGCGGAGAACTGGCCCTTGGTGAGGCCGTAGACGCCATTGTTCTCGACGATATAGACCATGTCGACGCCACGCCGGAGCGCGTGCGCGAACTGTCCGAAGCCGATCGAAGCGGAGTCGCCGTCGCCCGACACGCCGAGATAGATCAGATCGCGATTGGCGAGATTGGCGCCGGTCAGCACCGACGGCATGCGGCCGTGCACGGAATTAAAGCCGTGCGAATTGCCGAGGAAATAAGTCGGCGTCTTCGACGAGCAGCCGATGCCGGAAAGCTTCGCTACCCGGTGCGGCGCAATCGACAGTTCGAAGCAGGCTTCGATGATCGAGGATGAGATCGAGTCATGGCCGCAGCCGGCGCACAGCGTCGACACCGCGCCTTCATAATCGCGGTGGGTGTAGCCGAGTTCGTTCTTCGGCAAATCGGGGTGGTGGAATTTCGGCTTGACGACGTAAGTCATGAAAGCACCTGGGTCATGACACGACTTTCCGCAGCGGCGTGACTTTGAGCGCATCGAGGCGGTCGGCGACGGCGCTGGCGATGAAGCGGGCGGTGATCGGCGTGCCGTCGTAATGCAGAATCGGCACCAGCCGCACCGGATCGACGTTGCATTCGTTGACGATCAGCGAGCGCAGCTGCGCGTCGCGGTTCTGCTCAACCACGAATACGAAATCGTGCTCGGCGAGGAAGCTCGTCACGCTGGAATGGAACGGGAAGGCGCGCACGCGCAGCCGGTCAAGGGCATGGCCGCCTGATTCGAGAAGCTCGATCGCCTCGTCCATCGGCGGCGAGGTCGAGCCGAAATAGATGACGCCGTATTTGGTCGGCTTTTTGGCATTCGCTTGCAGCGGCCGCGGCACCTGGTCCTTTGCGGTCTCGAACTTGCGGAGCAGCCGCTGCATGTTGTCGGCGTAGGCCGGCCCTTCCTCGGTGTAGCGTGCATAGCGATCGCGTGACGTGCCGCGGGTGAAGAACGAGCCCTTGGTCGGATGCGTGCCAGGAAGCGTGCGGTAGGGAATGCCGTCGCCGTCGACATCGAGATAGCGGCCGAAATCGGCGCCGGCTTCGAGCGCCGTCTCGGTCATGATCTTGCCGCGGTCGAACTTGCGAGTGTCGTCCCAAGCGAGCGGGCGCGCGAGGCGGTGGTTCATGCCGATGTCGAGATCGAGCATCACGAAAATCGGCGTCTGCAGCCGGTCGGCGAGGTCAAAGGCCGCGGCGCCGAATTCGAACGCTTCCGCCGGGTCCTCGGGGAACAGCAGCACGTGCGTGGTGTCGCCGTGCGAGGCGTAGGCGCAGGAGATGATGTCGGTTTGCTGCGTGCGCGTCGGCATGCCGGTCGAGGGACCGGCCCGCTGCACGTCGAAGATTACCGTCGGGATTTCGGCAAAATAGGCGAGGCCGAGAAACTCCTGCATGAGTGAAATTCCCGGGCCGGAGGTCGTGGTAAACGCGCGGGCGCCGTTCCAGCCGGCGCCGATCACGACGCCGATTGATGCAAGCTCGTCCTCCGCCTGGACGATGGCGAATTTGTTCTTTTTCGTCGCCGGATCGACCCGCATACGCTGGCAATGCCGCGTGAATGCTTCGGCGAGCGACGAGGAGGGCGTGATCGGATACCAGGCGCAGACCGTGGCGCCGCCGTAGACGGCGCCGAGGGCGGCCGCTGAATTGCCTTCGATGAAGATGCGGTCGCCGACTGCGTCGGCACGCTTTAGCCGCATGCCGAGCGGATGTTCCAGATTCATCATCACCCAGTCGCGGCCAAGATGCAGCGCGTGCTTGTTGGCGTCGAACAGCTTCTCCTTGCCTTTGTATTGTTCGCCGATCAGCGTTTCCATTTCGCCGACATCCATGTCGAGCAGCGCCGACAGCGCGCCGATATAGATGATGTTCTTGAACAACTGGCGCTGGCGCGGATCGGTATATTCGCGATTGCAGATGGCGGTGAGCGGGACGCCGATGACGGTGATGTCGTCGCGAAATTTCGACTTCGGCATCGGCTTGGTGGAATCGTAGAGCAGATATCCTCCGGGCTCGATGCCGGCGACGTCCTTGTCCCAGGTCTGCGGGTTCATCGCGACCATAAGGTCGGTGCCGCCGCGGGCGCCGAGATGGCCGCTCTCGGAAATGCGCACCTCGTACCAGGTCGGCAGGCCCTGAATATTGGACGGGAAGATGTTGCGCGGCGCGCATGGAATGCCCATGCGCAACACCGAGCGGGCGAACAGTTCGTTGGCGCTGGCGGAACCGGAGCCGTTGACGTTGGCAAATCGGACGACGAAGTCGTTTACGCTCTGGATTGGCATGCTTGTTCTGCGTGAGTCATATCGATGAGGTATTTCTGCATGTCCCACGCGCCGGTGGGACACCGTTCGGCGCACAGTCCGCAGTGCAGGCACACATCTTCGTCCTTGACCATGACGCGGCCGGTCTTGAGGCTGTTGCCAATGTAAAGGTCCTGCGTGAGGTTCTTGGCCGGCGCCTCCAGGCGCGAGCGCAGGTCGGCTTCTTCGCCATTCCCGGTGAAGGTGATGCAGTCCATCGGGCAGATATCGACGCAGGCGTCGCATTCGATGCAAAGCTGCCCGGTGAAGACGGTCTGCACGTCGCAATTCAGGCAGCGTTCGGATTCCTTCAGCGCCAGGTCCACGTCGTAACCGAGTTCGACCTCAGCCTTGATGTCGCGCAACGCCACGACCTTGTCGCGATGGGGCACGCGATAACGCTTATCGAGCGTGATCTCGTTGTCGTAGCTCCACTCGTGAATGCCCATCTTTTGGCTGGAGATCGCGATCTGCGGCGCCGGGCGGACGTTGACGTCCTCGCCGCGGCAGAATTTATCGATCGAGATCGCGGCATCGCGGCCGTGTGCCACCGCCCAGATGATGTTCTTCGGGCCGAACGCGGCGTCGCCGCCGAAAAACACCTTGGGATTAGTGGAAGCCATGGTCGTGGTATCGACCTTGGGCATGTTCCACTTGTCGAATTCGATGCCGCAATCGCGCTCGATCCAGGGAAACGCATTCTCCTGGCCGACGGCGACCAGCACTTCGTCGCACGGAAAGTGCTGATCGGGCTCGCCGGTCGGCACCAGATCGCGGCGGCCCTTCGCGCCGTGCACGGCTTTGACCTTCTCAAAGATCACGCCGGTGAGCTTGCCGTTCTCGTGGGTGAATTCCTTCGGCACCATGTAATTGAAGATTGGAATGTCCTCGTGGATGGCGTCTTCTTTTTCCCACGGCGACGCCTTCATCTCCTCGAAGCCGGAGCGCACGACGACTTTGACATCCTCGCCGCCGAGCCGGCGCGACGAGCGGCAGCAATCCATGGCGGTGTTGCCGCCGCCGAGCACGATGACCCGCTTGCCGATCTTCTCGATATGACCGAAGGAGACGCTGGCCAACCAGTCGATCCCGATATGGATGTTCTTGGCCGCTTCCTTGCGGCCGCGGATATCGAGGTCGCGGCCGCGCGGTGCGCCACAGCCGACGAAGATGGCATCGAAATCTTCGGCGAGGAGCGCCTTCATGCTGTCGATGTGCTTGCCGCCGACAAAGGTCACGCCGAGATCGAGGATGTAATGGCATTCCTCATCGAGCACTTTTTCCGGCAGGCGAAATTTCGGGATCTGCGTGCGCATCATGCCGCCGGAGAGCGGGTCCTCATCGAACACCACGCATTCATAGCCGATCGGCGTGAGGTCACGCGCGACCGTCAGCGAAGCGGGGCCGCCGCCCACAAGCGCAATGCGCTTGCCGTTCTTCTTCTCGGCTGGCTTGGGCAGCCGCGCGCTGATGTCGTCTTTGAAGTCGGCGGCGACGCGTTTTAGCCGGCAGATTGCTACCGGCTCTTTCTCGACGCGGCCGCGGCGACAGGCGGGCTCGCAGGGTCGGTCGCAGGTCCGTCCGAGCACGCCCGGAAAGACGTTCGATTCCCAATTAATCATGTAGGCGTCGGTGTATCGGCCCGCCGCGATCAGACGGATGTATTCGGGAACCGGCGTATGTGCCGGACAGGCCCACTGGCAATCAACAACCTTGTGGAAATAATCCGGGGCCGAAATGTCGGTAGGTTTCATTCCCATTCCTCTTACGCGCAGCACTCCGCCGAATGCTCCGGCGGTTGTTGACGCTGCTGCGCGGACCGGCGCTCCCCCGCGGTCAGCCACCATCGCCGAATCCGGGCGCGGATAGTAGTCGAGCGAAGTGCGCATTTCTACCGCTTCTGCCTGCTATAACAAGGTTTTGTCGCTTGTGGTCCTTAACAAAAGCGCGATCGCAGTGCGAAAGCCGCAGCGCAACCCTGCGGTTTCCGATAGGCACGTCCAGAATAATTTAAGCCGTTGAACATGTTAATGAATTTTTGTCTGAACAGAAACCATAGAGATCCGGCAGTCGCGATCGTGCTGCTGCGCATCGCCTCGCGGGTATGGTCTAAGGTCTAAGCTGTCATGCGCGACGTGTTTGAGAACAGATCGCCCGAGGACCCGCGTGAAGCGGTGCGCCGGAGCGCACGGCCGGGGCTGCGCCGGCGCTTCTACGAGAAGGCCCAGGCCGTAGCCAGCCCAGAGGGCTACGCGGTGCAGCTCGACGACAAACCGGTGCGCACGCCGGCAGGCCGCATCCTTGCTGCGCCGAGCCAAGAACTGGCGCGGGCGATCGCTGCGGAATGGGAGGCGCAGTCCGGCGTGATCGATCCGAGCAAAATGCCGCTGACGCGGCTGGCCAACGTCATCATCGACGGGGTGTGCGATCAGCGCGGCCCGGTCGCCGCAGAGGTTGGGAAATATCTCGCCTCCGATCTTGTCTGCTATCGCGCCAACACTCCGACGGGTCTGGCCGACCGGCAGGCGCGCGCATGGGACCCGATCCTCGAGTGGGCGAGTAACGCGATTGGAGCGCACTTTACCGTAGGCGAAGGCGTCATTCACGTCGCGCAGCCGGAAGCCGCGCTGGCGGCCGCGCGCGCGGAGATCCCCCACGATCCGTGGCGGCTTGGCGCCGTCCATGCCGCGACGACGCTTACCGGTTCGGCGCTCGTCGCCCTCGCGCTGGCACGAGGGCGGCTGACGGCTGAGGAAGCGTGGCAGGTGGCGCACGTCGATGAGGATTGGAATATCGTGCCATGGGGCGCTGACGATTCG
>JBAUGC010000150.1:0-3285 GCA_049679485.1 Xanthobacteraceae bacterium | reverse complement strand
GTTCAGCACATGGTCGAAAAAGCCGGACACCGAACGCCGCGCCCTGTGTCACGCCGTCGCCAACAAAATCAACGATCACGCCGAAGAGCTGGCACGCCTTCTCACCGAAGAGCAGGGCAAGCCGCTCAACGGAATGGGTTCCCGTTTCGAACTCGGCGGCCTGCAGGCATGGACGCATTACACCGCCGATCTGCCGCTCTCGGTTAAAGTGCTGCAAGACAATAACGAGGGCCGCATCGAACTGCACCGCAAGCCGATCGGCGTGGTCGGATCGATCACGCCGTGGAATTGGCCGTTGCTGATCGCCAACTGGCACATCATTCCGGCGATCGCGGTCGGCAATACCGTCGTCAACAAACCTTCGCCGTACACCCCGCTCTCGACCCTGCGCATGATTGAGATCATGAACGAGGTCCTCCCTCCCGGCGTGGTCAATTGCGTCGCCGGTGGCAACGAGATCGGCGCAGCGATGTCGTCGCATCCCGCTATTGGCAAGATCGCGTTCACCGGCTCGGCCCGAACCGGGAAGAAGGTCATGGCGAGTGCGGCGGAAACCTTAAAGCGCCTGACGCTCGAACTCGGCGGCAACGACGCCGGCATCGTGCTCCCTGACGCCGATGCCAAGCAGATTGCGTACGGCCTGTTCTGGGGTGCTTTCATCAACAACGGGCAAACCTGCGCGGCGCTCAAGCGGCTTTATGTCCACGACGATATCTTTTCCGACGTATGCAAGGAGTTGACGGCGCTGGCGAAGACCATTCCGGTCGGCGACGGCCTCAAGGAGGACAGCGTCCTCGGGCCGATCCAGAACAAAATGCAGTTCGGCAAGGTCGTGCACCTGACCGAAGCCGCCAAGAATGCCGGCGGCCGCGTGCTTCTTGGCGGCAACGCGCCGGACAGCGGGCTGTTCTATCCGGTCACGCTGATAACCGACGTCGACAATGGCAATCCGCTGGTCGACGAAGAGCAATTCGGTCCGGTGCTGCCGATCATCCGGTACTCCGACCTCGACGAAGTGATTGACCGCGCCAACAACAATCCGAACGGACTGGGCGGCTCGGTCTGGTCGAAGGATGTGCAAAGGGCCAAGGAGGTCGCGTTGCAACTACAATGCGGCACCGCGTGGATAAACAAGCACAGCCCGCTGCAGCCGAACGTGCCGTTCGGCGGGGTCAAGAGTTCGGGCGTGGGCGTCGAATTCGGCGAAGAGGGCCTGTTCGAAAACACCGATATCCAGATCGTCTGGTCCTGATCGCTTCGCGTTCGCTCACGGAAGTTAGCCCCTCAATGTTAAGAATGACAAATGCGCCGTGCTCATCAGCGAGCGCGGCGCATTTTGTTTTTCGCACTGGCGGTTCGCAAGCGAAAACCGTCTGAGTTTGGCTCGCTGAAAAGACGCGTGGAACTCTGGTTTCGGGCGTCACGGCATACATGGCGCAAGTTCCGTCACCTCCTACCTTCGATGCTCTCATAGGTGTGAGGATCTCATCCGGGAACGGATCGGCAGCCGAATGAATTGTCCGTCGTCGGTCGCGCAGAGGGCCTTATGCGACCATAAAACCCAGGAGGCCGAATATGTCCGGTAAGTTGATGACGGCAGCCGCTGCGGGTGCGCTGCTTCTTGCAACGACGGCTTTTGCGTCGGCGCAGCAGTGGGCCTACCCGCAAGATCGTTATTATGGCGGATGGGGTTACTATGGTACCCCCGTATATAGTTACCTGGTGCCCGCTGCACCGTTAGTGCCCGGCTACTACGACTATGCGCCCGGTTACCGCGCCTATGGTCCGGGTTACTACTACGGCGGTTGGAGCTGGCGGTATAATGGCTGGGACTGGTAACTAGCCCCGGCAGACCCTCCCACCATACAACAGCCGGACCGTCACGTGCGGCTGTTGTCTTCGTAACACCGGTGGCGATTGCCGCCGCGCGCTGCGCTTTTGTGCCTACCCCGCCTCTGCTAGCGTCCGCTGCTATGGACGCCGCCCATCGTATTGGCCTTGACGAACCGGGACCGCCGTCGGAGCCGGCGCGCGTCACGCCGATGATGGAGCAATACATCGAGATCAAGGCGGCCAATCCCGATTGCCTGTTGTTCTACCGGATGGGCGATTTTTATGAGTTGTTTTTCGACGATGCCGAAGTCGCCTCCCGCGCGCTCGGCATCGTACTGACCAAGCGCGGCAAACATTTCGGCCGCGACATTCCGATGTGCGGCGTGCCGATCGAGCGCGCCGACGATTATCTGCATCGCCTCATCGCACTCGGCCATCGCGTCGCCGTGTGCGAACAGCTCGAAGACCCCGCCGAGGCGCGAAAGCGCGGCGCCAAGAGCGTCGTGCGCCGCGACGTGGTGCGGCTGGTGACACCGGGCACGCTGACGGAAGATTCGCTCCTCGATGCCAAGAGCAACAATTATCTGCTGGCGCTGGCGCGGGTTCGCGCCTCCTCGGACGAGGATCGTTTCGCCCTCGCCTGGATCGACATCTCAACTGGCGAATTCCATGTTGGCGAATGCACCCGCGCAACGCTTGCTGCCGAGATTGCCCGCATCGAGCCGGGCGAGATTATCGTTTCCGATGCGTTTTATTCGGATACCGAATTCTCGCCTTATCTGCGCACGCTGCCGGCGGTGACGCCGCTGACCCGCGATGTATTCGACGGCGCGACTGCCGAGCGGCGTCTGGCGTCGTTCTTCGGCGTGGCGACGACGTCCTCGTTCGGCGCATTTTCGCGCGTCGAACTCACCGCTGCCGCGGCCGCCGTCACCTATGTCGAGCGCACCCAGCTCGGCAAGCGCCCGCCATTGTCGCCGCCGGTGCGGGAGACCGCCGGCGCCACGCTCGCAATCGACCAGGCAACGCGCAGCAATCTCGAACTCATCCGTACGCTCACCGGCGAACGGCGCGGTTCGCTCCTTGCCGCCATTGATCGCACGGTGACGGCGGCGGGCTCGCGGCTTTTGGCGCAGCGATTGGCTGCGCCGCTGACCGATCCGGGCGAAATCGCGCATCGGCTTGATGCGGTTGCAACGCTTTTCGATGACGCCGCCACGCGCGCTAACCTGCGCGAACAACTGAAGGCGGCGCCCGATCTTGCTCGCGCCCTGTCGCGGATCGTGGTCGGCCGCGGCGGGCCGCGCGATCTCGCCGCCATCCGCGATGGGATCTTTGCCGCCGCGCGAATTGCGGAGCGCATTTCCACGCTGGCAGATGTTCCGCATGAAATGGCGCAGGCCGCGGCGGCGCTGCGCCGTCCCGATGCTACGCTTGCCGTTGAGCTTGAGC
>JBAUGC010000149.1:0-8156 GCA_049679485.1 Xanthobacteraceae bacterium | reverse complement strand
GGGTGCGGTACGGCGCTGCGGCATAGGCGGTCTGGTTAGGCGGCTGTTCGAGACGCCTGGAGGTCCTGGCAAATCGGCGGCTAATGCAGTGCCGCGGGAGCTGAGCATGGAACGCGCGGTGTTCGTCTATACGACCTTTCCATCGGTTGTCGAGGCGGAGCGGGCCGGGCGCGTGCTGGTCGAGCGGCGGCTATGCGCGTGTGTCAACATCCTACCGGGCATGGTGTCGCTTTATTGGTGGCAAGGCGCAATCGAGCGCGGCGAGGAAGCGGTGATGATTATTAAAACGCGGGCAAGCCTCGCGGAAGCCGTACGCGGTGCCGTCAAGGAGATGCACTCGTACACGACGCCGGCGATTCTCGTCATTCCGCTCGAGAGCGTCGATCCGGACTACCACGCATGGATCGTGCACGAGACCGAGGGCACGAAATAAACCGTCCCGAGTGGGGGTCTGCTGACTCAATGAACGATCAAAGCAGCGGCTAATATGTCTGCGTGCCGTCAATCACGTCCTTCAGCATCCTATAAGCGCGGCAATCGGTGCCGCAGATCAGGCGGACCTTTTCCAGATCGTCCTTGGCCTTGAGCACATTGCCCTGTTCGGCCTGCCACATGCCATAATACGACCAGGTCACGGCGTGGTTCGGATCGGCGGCAAGCGCGCGCTCGTACCACAGTTTGGCGTCGTCGTAGCGGCCGAGTTTGCGGCTGGCGTAACCGAGCAGCGTCGCCACGTCCGCGTTGTCGTCGTAGCCGAGCGCGCGTAGCGCGGCGATGCCGGCTTCATAGTCATTCTTGTCGTAGATCAGCCCGTAAGCGGTGTGATAGCCGCGCAGAAAATCCTCCGTCGCGCCATTTTTGTTAATATTCGGCTTCGGCTTGTTGGTGTCATGGGTTTTCGTCTTCGTCTGCGACGGCTTCGCCGGCGGAGGGGTCGGATTATCATCACCAACGGCGGCGGCAATATTAGGTGCGATAAGAACAGCTGAAAAAAGTAACGCGGCAGCAAGCGAAAGCGACGGCTTCATAGCGCTCTCCGAATGTTCAACGCGGCGATCTTACCCCGCCGCACACGATTTGGCGTGACGCTTCGGTGTCATCGAGAAAAAGTGATCTACAAGTTAGGCTGCCACTCGATCGGCACGTGCTCGTACCCGGTCACGGTCTTGACCAGGTGGCCGCAGGCCGGGAAGGGGAAGTGATAGCCGGTCACCAGCATACGATCGGCGGCGGCGCGATCGAATAGCTTTTTGCGTGTTGCGACAGCTGCATCGCCATCGATGTCGAAGGCGGCCTGCCAATCCGGGTGACGCGCGAACACCGCTGGATGCTGCGCCGTGTCGCCGAGCACCAGAAGCGATTGATCGCCGGAGTGAATGGCGAACACGGTGTGGCCTGGCGTATGGCCAGGAGCCGCGAGCGTCACGATGCCAGGCGCAACTTCCGCTCCCGGCTCAAAGCGCGCGATCCGGCGCGCGATGTTGGCAAATATCCGGCGCTGATTGCGAAAGGTGAGTTTCAGATCCGCGGCGGCCGCGTTCAGGTTGGCGTCGTCCATCCAGAAATTCCACTCGGCCGCCGGCACCATGATCTCGGCATTGGGAAATACCAGATTGTCGTCCTTGTCCTTGATGCCGTTGATGTGGTCGGGGTGGAAATGCGAAATGACAATGAGGTCGACAGCTTTCGGATTAATACCGGCGGCGGCGAGATTGTCCCGAAGCACGCCGGCCGAGGGCGCAATCTGACCGCCGGTACCGGTGTCGAGCAGCACTACCTTCTTGCCGGTATTGACGATCAGCGTTGTGAACGGCGTCGCCAGTTCGTCGGCCGGCATGAATGCGTCGGCAAGTGCGCTCTCAACCTCGGCAAACGGAGCGTTGCGGATGAACTTATCAGTGATCGGCCGATACCAGATGCCGTCATAGAGCGCGGTCAGCTCGAATGCACCGATCCGATAGCGATAGATTCCGGGCGTCTGCTTGCTGGTGAACGGGCCAGCGGCGGCAGCCGGATAGGCGCCTGCCGAGAACGCAGCCGATGCCGAGCCAGCAAGGAGAGTGCGGCGCGTGACAATCGGCACGGTGTTATCGCGTCGGCCGCGTGGGCTCTGCCGTCATTTGCAATGCTTCAGTTGGCACTGCTGGCTGCACGCGGCCGGGTTTTTCATGGCGAAATTCTTGGCGCACCAGCTGTTGCAGAACGCGACGCATCGCGGCGAGGCGGCTTCAGCCTTCGTTACTGGCGCGTCAATTGCCACAATCATTGCCACTATTGCCATCAGAGCCAGCGCATTTTTCATGGTCCCACCCATTTCTGCCGTCGCGGCAACCCGTTCATAAAATACACACATCGATAGCGCGGCGTACTGTTATTGATCACGGCCGCCGAATAAAAGAGCGACATTATTGCACGGCTGGCTGGTATAAGGCTGGCGCGCGCCAGTGTGATACTTCCTTTCATGGTTGGATTAAAGCGGTTTGCTCATCCCGGGTTAGTTATTTCGGCCGCCGTCCATGTCGGTGCGCTGGCCGTCGGCTTGCTGTATTTAAATGCGGGCTCGTTGAACGCCATCCCGCCTGATGCGATGGTGGTCGACATCGTGCCACCGGATGAAGCTCCGCGGCTCGAGGGTACACCTTCGGAGCTTCGGACGTCTGGCGCCGAGGTATCATCCAACTCTCAGAGCGCGAGCCAACCCGCTCAGCCGCCGCCCAGGCCGGCCGCACCGCAGCCGCAGCAATCGCAACAGCGTTCGCGGTCGCCGCACAACGCCCACGAAGTGTTGGAAAGGCCACTGAATGCCGGGCCAGAGGCCGCTCAATCTGAAACGGCGCAGGCTCAGTCTTCCGACCTGCCGCCAGCCCCGCCTCAGCCGCACGCCCAACAGACACCGTATCAACCGGGGGTCGGCGAGATGCTAGCTCAACTTGCGCTCGTTGGCGGACCGCTCGGCGGCGGCTTCAACGCGCCGCCAGTCAACGCGCTCCAGACCGGGTACGACTTCACGGAGCCGTTCCGTGAACGCGTCAGTTGGTGCTCGTCCTTGCCGGCTGGGCTCGACCCCGGCGACAGGATCAGTGTCTCGCTGCGGGTTTATCTTAACCGCGACGGCACTCTGGCGTCGCCGCCACAATTGCTCGGACCGACCCCATCGCCGAAAGCCCAAGTGCTGATGCAAAGTGCAATCGATGCACTGCAGAAGTGCCAACCCTATACGATGCTCCCGGCGGAAAAGTACAAGCAGTGGAAGACGATCGACCTCGTCTTCTACCCGCTGAGTTTCCTCGGCAGGTGAGACCGCATTTCATGAGTTTGCTCGCTTACCTCATCCTCCACCGAGCCAGCGCAAGGAATATCCCCCGTCAGCGCCGTATTGGCGTGTCTGTACAAAACTAGGAACCCCGAACTCGCAGTGGCGCCGCCCTAGCGAGGGTCGAACGCAATATGGCAACCAAGAGATCATCGACCTCTGTGATTGCCGTGGAGTGAGTCCAGTTCGCGATAATCCGGGAGCCCGTCGGTTAGCGGCCGGCCGTTGCGGATAACCAAGCGGCGGCCGCGCGGGCGCGACAACAGCTCCGACCAGGATCGCGCGTGAAACAGGATGAGATCGGCGTTCTGTCCTTGCCCGAGCAAGCCGGTGATATCGGTGCTCATTACGCCAGCTGGCGTAGCGGTGATGGCCCGCGCCCATCCGCCAAGGGGACTATCAAGCTGGGCGATGCGGACCGCCTGGGCAAATACCTCGATCGGATCGAGGTCGCCGTAGGCATAAAACGCATCGCGGGTATTGTCGCTGGCGACGGCCACGGGCACGCCTGCGGCCGCGAGTTCTTTTAGCAAGGTCACGCCGCGCCAGCGCGGCGTGCGTTCCGGTCGCTGACGATCCTGCAGATACATATTGCACATCGGTAACGAGACGACCGCGACGCCCGCCGCGGCAACGCGGGCAATTGTGCGCTCCGCGTCCGCCGCGGGCCGGTGCGCCAGGCTACAGCAATGACCCGCAGTCACCCGGCCCTGCCATCCGAACCGGATCGTAGCTTCCGCAATCGCCTCAAGGCCGTTGGAATTGGGGTTATCTGTCTCGTCCGCGTGAAAATCGAGATCGAGGTCGCGGTCGCGCGCCAGAGAGAAGACGCGTTCAAGTTTCGGCTCGGGATCGTCGATTACGACGGCACCGAGGATGCCGCTATGCTCGGCAACCAGATCGGCAAGTCGTTCCCCGTCCTTCCCGACGTAATGATCAAGCAACGCGAGCGACACGCCTTGCAGGGCGATGCGGCCGGCCCAGCGATCGCGCATCTGCGCCAGCACCGGCCAACTGATCGCGCTTTGCGGTCCCATTGAATCAATATGCGTGCGCAGAGCAGCGGTGCCGTGCGCGAAGGCGCAACGAAGCGCAAAGTCCATGCGCGCGGCTACGTCCTCCGCGCTCCAGTTGGCCTCGCGATCCTTTCCGACGATGGCCAGCGCATCCTGCCAGCTGCCGCTTGTATTTGGCGCCCGAAACCAGGTCTGCCCCTTGTCGAGATGGGTGTGCAGATCGGCACAGACCGGCCAGATCATTCCGCCGTCGAGGTCGATTGCCGGCAGGTTGTCATTTGCGACCACGGTGGCCTGCGGACCGGTGGCGATTTGGTGAATTTTACCGCCGGAAATTGTCAGCGTGGCTGGTGTAAGCGCGTCTGATCCGGCATCGCCGCCATCTTTGCTGTCAAGAAGGCAAACCGGCAGAGTCGTGTTCACCAGGCGATAGTGGCCGCTCGAAAAGAGGTCGACATCCAGAAACGCCGCAAACGCAGGCATCGCTAATCTCTTCAGCCGAAGCCGGCGCGCAGCCGTGACGCGTATTGGCCGCCGTGCCGTACGCCGAGCGTGATGATCCGGGCCTCGGCGGTGGACGCCGTAGTTGGGTTCTTTCCAGTGCCAGGGTTGACCGGATAGGCCGGGAAGCATGCACCGGCTATCGACAATCTTACGCGCTCGCCCGGTTTTATCGTGGCGCAGGTGGCGCGGAGCGGAATTTCGATCGCCTGATTGAGGTTCGTCCCCGATGTCACCAGTCGATAGCCCTGAGCTAACGGCATGGTTCCGCCATGCGAGTCCACGCGCGCCAAAACGCAACTCACATCGAAGGTCGGCGCGTCGGCCGACAGCCAAAGTTCAGCCGCGATATCGCCGGCGATCTTCATCGGTTCAAGCGCCGGTTCGCTGGTGAAGGTGAGGACGTCGGGACGGGCATCAATTGCCGAACGATCGGTCGCGCCAGGCGGCGTGCCATAAGGACCGCCCACCGCGGGAACCGGCCGCCAAGGATCGTGGACGACGAAATCCGTTGCTTCCCGCGATGGCAATTCCAAGCCGAGCTTGCCATTGATCTCATCGATCGAGGCGCGGCCGCTCCCATCCAGAAAAAAGCTCGCCGGTTCGCGGGGCCAAGACGAAAATTCGCGCCACGTATTCTCCCCCATGTCGAATAGCCGCACCGGAGGTTCTGACATCGGCCGGGCGTCCGGACCTTTGAGCCAGTGATCGAACCATCGGACTTGTTGCTGATCGATATCGGTCACGGCATGCGGTCCAAAGTCGTGCCCGCCGATCTTGCGCGTCCAGGGAAAATGCGTCCAGGGACCAATCGTGACGCGCGTCCGCCCCGGCCCCTTGGCGGCAAAATGCTTATAGGCGGCGATCGTGCCGGGCAAATGGGAATCGTACCAGCCGCCGACAAACAACATCGGCAGATTCACGGTTGGCGCGCGGAACGCCGGCGAGATGTCGCGCCAATACGAACTACCTGGCGGATTGTCGAGCCAGGCCTGGTAATGCGTATACTTCCCGAACCGCTCGACGTAATCGGGCCGCGCCGCAATGAGGGAATGCAAAGGCGTGGCGTGCGAGGCACGAAAGAAGGTATCGAAGGCCTCGGCGTCGCCCGCGAGCCGCGCCGTTTCCGCCCCGATCTGTGTCGCCCAACCGAGCCCGGCGGCGAGACAGAAGGCGCCGTTCTCATAAGCCCAATCGGTACCGATGTCCCAGCCGATCATCGCCGGCGCCACCGCTTTCAGCGCGGGCGCGCCGGACGATGCCGCCAGCAGCTGGTTCGTGCCCTGATACGAAAATCCGTACATGCCGACCGCGCTTGACGAGCCGGGCAGCGCGGCGGCCCAAGCAATCGTATCTTCGCCATCTGTGACATCGTCAGCAAATAGGCGGAATGCACCTTCGGAGGTGCCGCGCCCGCGCACATCCTGGATGACGACCATATAGCCCCGATCGGCGTACCACGATGGATGCGCGTAGCAGATAGTGGAGGCGATTTGCCGTCCGTAAGGCTGGCGCATGAGCAGGACGGGAAATGGGCCGCTGCCATCGGGACGATAGAGATCGGCGTCGAGCCGCACGCCGTCGCGCGTCCGCATCGAGACGGTCTCCGGCAATGCCGCGGCCATGCGTTAGTTCTCCCGGCCGATCGCGCTTTCGTGCCACTTGCGTAGCAGCAGCCTTTCCACCGCGGACAAGCCGAAGAAGATGGTGACGCCGAGCACCGATAGCAGAAGCAGCGCCGCGAACATGCGGGGAATATTGAGCCGGTTCGAGGATTCGATAATGCGCCAGGCCAGTCCAGTGCCCGTTCCCGACCCCGCAACAAATTCGGCGACCACCGTTCCGATCAGCGCAAGTCCGCCGGAAATTTTCATGCCGCCGAGAAGGTAGGGCATGGCGCTCGGCAACTGAAGATAACGCAGCCGCTGCCAGCGCGACGCGTGATAGAGATCGAACAGGTTGAGCAGATTGTGGTCGACGCTCTTCATCCCGAGCGTAGTGTTGGACAGGATCGGAAAGAACGCCACGATGGTCGCCAGAATCAGCAGCGCGCGCTCGGTATGATCGAGCCCGACCCAAATCAGAATAAACGGCGCGATTGAGACGATTGGCGTTACCTGCAACACCACGGCGTAGGGAAACAAGCTGATCTCGAACAGGCGCGATTGGGTGAACAGGATTGCGCCGGTAACGCCAAGCACCAGCGCGACGAGGAAAGCCGCAATCGTGACCTCGAGCGTTTTCCACATCGACGCCACCAGCGTCCCATAGTCGTTGAGCAGCGACTCAAGGATCAGCGAAGGCGGCGGCAGTACAAATTTCGGAACCTCCAGCCAGCGGACGAGAAATTCCCAGACGCCGAGGAACAGAATTCCGAGTGCCACCGGCACCAGAACGCGCGCCAGGCGCGACGTCGCCTCGCTGGTTGGTGTGGTCTCCATCAGTGCTCGTCCGGATCGGTCATCGTGCGCTTGAGTTCGGCCGAGGTCACCCGGCAAAATTCGTTGTAGATCGGCGAGATTCGAAAGGCGTCGGTACGCGGATAAGGCGCGTCGATCGCGAGTTCGGTCATGATGCGGCCGGGCCGCGCGTTCATGACCGCAATGCGGTTCGACAGATAAACCGATTCATAGACGCTATGCGTGACAAAGATCACCGTCCACTTCTGCTCCTGCCACAATGCAAGCAAATCATTGTTGAGCCGAAAGCGCGTGATCTCATCCAGCGCGGCAAACGGCTCGTCCATGAGGAGAACGCGCGGCTTCACCGCGATCGCGCGGGCGATCGAAACCCGCATCTTCATGCCGCCGGATAATTCCCGCGGATAGTGCTTGGCAAACTTCTGGAGGCCGACCATGCTGATAACTTCGGCGATCCGCGGCTCGGCGTCGCGGCGGCTCACGCCGGCGAGCTTCAGCGGCAGATACACATTTTCGAACACCGTGGCCCAGGGCATCAGCGTCGGTTCTTGAAACACGAACCCCAAGCTGCGCTCCGGTTCGCCGCTGACATCGTATTGCGCTTGCGGCCAGTCGATGACGCCGGATGACGGCGCACCAAGGCCGGCGATCATCCGCAGCAGAGTGGATTTACCGCAACCCGAGGGACCCAGCAGGCTCAGAAATTCTCCGTTCCGGACGTCGAGCTTGACGTCGGCCAGCGCCACAGTGCCGTTCTGATAGATCTTGCTGACACCGTCGATACGGATCAACGGTCGCTTGACGTCACCGGCATGGCCGCCGACAGCCTTCGGCGCAAACAGCGAAACAGAATTCGCCATTTACGCGACCCGTGGCGTGGCGGCACGCATCGTCACAGCCCTCATC
>JBAUGC010000148.1:0-11051 GCA_049679485.1 Xanthobacteraceae bacterium | reverse complement strand
ATCATCGCCATTGCCATTCCGTTCTCCGCGGCGCCAGGATTGCCCAATCAGTTTGACCCGGCTTTCACGAAAAGAACGGCCGAGGAAATGGGATTTAGATATCTGCCGATATCGTATGAAGGTCTTTATACACGCGACTGGGTGCATTTGAACTATGAGTCCAGCTTTGAGCTTACTCGACGACTTGCCGATGCTCTTTCCTCCCTCGGCGACAAGTTTGAAGACACTATTGCTCGCAACAGGCAGAGCCAGACGCGCGGCATCCGGCAATGCAACATCCCGGGCATCACATCGTCTGTTAAGCTGATCAGAGCCGATCCGAACTCATATGTCATAAGCTTTCACGGCAACCGATTTGTCGTTCCGCGTGACGCCAAGATCGACTGGGACAATCCGCGGTTGGGCGACATCCCGGGGATCGTAAAAGCGCCTTAACCGCGGCATGTTATCAGGTGCAGGATTGGAAAGCCGATTGACATGAATTTCAGGCACCAACGCCAGGCGTTCTCGCAAAAGCGCCTGGGGCGGGTAGCGAGTGAGGGCTTGTGATTTCGCGGAGAGTCCTGCGGCCGTGCCGGCGCCGCGTAACTAGCCGCCCGCTTCTCATCGTTCTCGGAACATCTACCCGGCGGCTCTGATCATCCGACGCGCGTTGTGCAAGCTATCGGCCATTATGAGCCCTGGCAGCGTAGAAAGGTCCTGCTGCGCCAGGTCCATCGGGCCCAGGCAATGCGGCACGCCGAAATATGACCCATTATAGTTCACGATGTTAAAGGCGCCTACAGTCTCTACGAGGCGCGGTGGGGCGGGCAGCGGAATGTGAGTTGCCGGCTCGTTTGGAGCAATCGCGTCCTCGCCGAATTTTATATCGTTTTCGCGGATCCAGTCTGCCGAGGACTGTCCAAGGGCGGGCACGTAGCCCTGGCACATCTGCTCGTAGCGAAAACGTGCTGGAACGCCAGTGATAATGTCGTTCTCGATGAGGCCGGGACAGTCGCATCGGCTGTTCTTACGGAGGCACGCCGCCGGTCCGGGCCGCAACAAGCTCTCAATACCACGTGGGTTGGGTCCGATGAATTCATCCACATTGGCCATAACATGTTCCGATGTGAGATTGCATGGACTGATCTGCGCCAAGTGTTCTACCGCGTGCGAGTGCATGAACAGCATCCGCGAGCCAGCGTAGCAACGTCGATCGCTGACATCGATGCCACCATACAGCATCGATAATTCGCCAAATCCTTTTATTCTCTTCTCCAAATAGTGCCTTTGCTCAGCAGAATATGCGCGCGGCATGGCTCCACGTGCTGCATCGGCGGACCGAAACTCGTATTCGGGGAGCGGCGTGAAGCTCACGTCGCAGTCGCGAAACCGCCGCTCCAATTCGTCGAGCGTGTCCAGCTTGTCCGGTGTACACACGACACGAACGATCACGCGGTAGCCGCGCGACTTCAGATTGCGCACACGGCTAACGATAGTATCGATGTGTGTTTGGTCGTGAATGCTGACCATAAAAAGATCGACGCCAGAGGGCGGATTTGCGGCCAACCATTCTGGGCGCCGTTCAAAAGCGACTGAGAGGTTCGTGTTATAGCGAATCTTGTGCCCGATTTGGATAAGATGCGAGCTTAGGTATTCCAGGTTCGGCATCAACAGCGGCTCACCGCCAGTCAAACAGATAATCCACGCCCCAGAGTAGTCGTACAGTTTCTGGAAAAAGCTCAGAATCCTGTCATGATATCCGAGGTCATAGAAGCGATTGAAAGCCGCGGACTTCGGCCGCAGCAAATCCTCCGGTATCGGGCAGTATCGACACGTAAAGTTACAGTCGTTGTACGTTGCCCACATCAGAAACTGCTGCGGGGCCAGACGCGCCATAGCCTGCACCATGCTTTTGCGGCCGCTCTCTTCGTCCTTCGGGTGCGGTCGCGCTTCGATCCCCCCGGCGCGAAGGTCGCCTTTATCGGTCATTCTTGCACGGCCCTCGGCAAAACGCATACGCTACAGGATCGGCTTGTCTACAGGTTAGCAGAGAAACAGAATCTAGGACAACGATGAGCGGAATGCATGAGAACGAGCTCGTTTTAACGGCTCCGAAGCTGCCCGAGGTGAGCGAAGCGATCGAACTGTTCAAGAGCCAGGGACGTCGTCAGGCGGCAATTCTTTCCGATGGGACAACAGCCCTTGCAGAGCTGCTAGTTGCCGAATTCACACGTCACCGCCTACCTGCTCCTGTAATTGCGGACTCGTTAGATAGCACGACGACAGCGGAAGGCCTGGACGGACTGTTCGTAGCAGTTAGTGATTCCACAAAACTGTCTGGCCTGTTGACGCGCCTTACGCCGGTAGCCGGCATGTTCGTCTGGGCTCCGAAAACAAGGCATTATTTCAAGTCGCGGCCCGTCTTCGTCCAAAGCATTCCAAAATCCGGAACCCACGTAGTTTTTGAGTGCCTCAAGGCGTTCGGTTACGCGGAGCCTCCAAGTCTAGATCTTCCGCGCTTTGACACACTCTTTGAAGATGGCGTGTTCTACAATCTTCAACACATGCCGATTTCACGCCTGTCTTACCCCTATCAACGGTTTCCGAGATTCGTCGATTCGCTCGCTCGTTCAGTCACGGTGTTCATTGTTCGCGACCCTCGCGACACTGCGGTGTCGCTTGCACACTATCTTGCGTCGCAAACAAACTACCATATCACGACCGCCTTATTTCGCAGAATGCCCACTCACGAACGCGTAAGCCGGGTCATCGCCGGCGAGTACCCGATACCGATTTATCTCAACCGCTACCTAAATCTCACTGGAAGCATTCGAGACCTTTTCGACCTATACCTCGCGTGGTGGCACGACACATTTCCCAACGTTTGGCGATTACGCTACGAGGATATTATCGGAGCCAGCGGTGGAGGCGATATCGAGCGACAGCTTCAGACCATTTGGGGATTGCAGCTCGCGCTGCATGTGCCCGGCCGTCCTGGCGACTACAATGATTGCATCTTCAGCCGGAGTGCACTGACCTTCAGGCGCGGCCAGGTAGGCGACTATTTGATCGACTTCACACGAGACCACCATGAATCGTTTGAGCAATCAGCGGGCGATCTCCTTGGAGTTTTCGGGTACGCTAATCGGTGGAGGATTACGCGCGCATTCTCGGTAATGCTGCCGCCAACCTACGAATCGTCCGCAGTTGTTGCGTTGCGACTGCGCTCGGAGTTCGCAAGCCATGGCCGCGATTTCTCGTCCATCGTGATTCACGCAAGCGGCGAACACGCTTCCGCTGATCTCGAGGATCATCTCGAAGTCGAGGCAAGCCGCGTCGGCTACGCAGTGGTCGAAGACAGAATCCGGCTCTCGATCAAGGTGTGCGGCAGCGTCCACGGGGCAAAGCCGGAATCGGCGAGCGGCGATGCATCACATTACGTCCTGCGAGTCGACGAGAAGTCATCGACGCTGTCTCAGGTAAACGCGATTATCGAGGCCCTGATAAAAGCCGGATGCATCGGCAGATTGTCGGAAAAGAGTTCGCAGGGCCAGCCCAATTTGCAGTTTCAAGGTGAAATAGGGCTGCTGGCTGACACCAATACAGCCGCACCAATACTCGAGGAGGCGAATTATTGGGGTCACAATTTGGTTCGGTATCTTGACCAGATTTACGCTGTGCCGTTCGGCTTGGGCCAGATAAACTTTGAGAGTGATAAACAGAAGGTGGTTGGACTTTTGAGAGCGGAAAATTTGGCGAGTCTTCGAGCGATGGTGACAAGTCAATTTCTCAGCAATGAAATAAAAAGGGAATACGCTACCGACGGCGCAACCGACGTCAGAACGCGGCTGAAAGCCCTGGAAGAGTCGGTGATAGAGCGGTCGCGACGTATCGCGTCGCTGGAGGTGACAATGCAAGAACGCGACCAGCGCTTAAAGGCGCTGGATCAAATGCTAGACGAAAAGAACCAGCGAATCGCAGGTTTGCAGGCCCTAGAGGAAACGCTTGGGGAACGAACGCAGCGCATCGCAGCGCTAGAGGCGACCATGCAAGAACGTGATCGGCGCCTTAAGGCGCTGGAACAAACACTCGAGGATAAGAACCAACGAATCGCCGGGCTGCACGCTCTGGAGGAAACGCTTGGGGAGCGGACGCAGCGCATCGCAGCGCTAGAGGTGACCATGGAGGAACGTGATCGGCGCTTGAAGGCGCTGGAACAAACACTCGAGGAAAGGAACGAACGAATCGCAGCGCTGGAGGCTACAATGGAGGAACGCAGCAGTCGTTTACAAGCGGTGGAAAAGACGCTTGAAGGAAAAGACCGACGAATTGCGCTAATCGATGCGGCCGTGGCCGAACGTCCCGTCCGTTCATAGTTACATCCAGCGAACGCTCGATTTTTAGAAAACCGGCGTCGCCGGCTAGTCAGAGGAGAACGTAACGGAAGGAGGAGTGTATCAGGCCCACGCCGCCTGGCGCGGCTGCGCTTTCGCAAGAGCGGCTTCAGTCGAGCGTATCGGCAGATAGCAGCACGCTGATCGCGGAATGGCTACTCAGATTGGCTACCGCGTCAGCCAACTGAACCCTGTGCGCGCCGTTCCTCCGTCAAGTCTGACCTACTTCCGCTGGGTACTGCGTCGGCCATAACCTTCATTGCGCCGACGAATGGCCTATTCGCTTCCCACGTTCGTCGGTCGTACGCTTCGAGGGAGCGCAAGTACTCAGTTAACCACGACTGGCGATCAAAAATTTGCCGCGTCGCCACCTCGAATGCGGTCTCTTTTTTCCCGTCCCATAACATCGCGACGTCTTCGAGAGGGTGATCATAACATCTCTTGGTAATCACAGGAACTTGTCCAAGTAAAATAGCGCGAAGAATTCGCATGGGGCTCGAATAGGGCCAGTTTGCCGATTGCGGCGGGTTGATATTGAAAAGGTAATCAGGAGAGTTTCCGTGGTACTCGGCGAGGTAGCCGGAGTCGGTCGAAAAGACTGCGTCATCTGCTGGTTCAAACGGAAGGTATTTGTATATTGGCGTCGTCCAGCCGACACGTTTGAAATTCCGGATGAGCCCGGCTGTGATCCGATTCCGATAGGGGGTTGGTGTTCCGCTCATAGTAAAGCCGACAGGCAGATTGCAAAGTCGTTCGACTTGCTCGACGGAAAGCGGGCCGATTTGCGGATAAAACGACACCGGCGCTGGTAGGTGAATTTCGAATTGGTCCAGCAACTCAGACACCGCAGGCAGGATTTGGGGATGTACGGCGGCGAGCAGGTCGCAATATTTCAACACGCGGACAAAGCCGAGGTACCGCCGGCGCAGGTATATGGCTTGCTCCAAAATCGGGGTTGGATTGCGCGACGACAACATCGAAAGTGCAGGATTTTCAAAGAAATTGAAGGTTTTCGCGATTTCGACCCCAAAAACTGTGATTGGCGTCACAAATTCGGTGACGGCGATAACGATCTTGGTTTTTGGATAGAGTTCCTTTGTTTTCTTGATCGCGGCTACGTCGAAAGGGTGGGAGAATTCATCAATTAAGATGTTGACGCAGTTACTTTTCAGCTCTTTGGTGAGCTCAATTGAAAAATCGCTCTTGAGGGAGCTCAGGAGACTATGAACGATCTCTCTAATTCCCAATGATGACGCGTGATTGCCGTATACAATGAATATTTGTTTGGGCATTCGCGCTCGTAAAGGTGGCCCGCAGATTGCCTCACGCTATTACTGTGAAATTGTATCCGCGTCAAACTGCACTCCTTATATCTAAGCCTCTCCGCGGACCATTTATTCTGCGAGGTGCATGCGTCGCGAGAGTGAGCTTTTGTTTGGATCGCGCTGTCCCTTGTCTGGATCGCGCCGACGGCTTTCCTGGCCGAGTAAGGGTGGAGTCCGCGGAGGGTCGGTCGCCGCGGCGGACGGCTACAGAGCTGCGGTTAGCAGCGGGCCCCAGGGGCGCGACAAAGCGTGGCGCGGGAAGTGGGCATATCTCGGCGGGCTGTTTTGGATCAAAGGTGATGTCTGAGACAAAGCCAAAAGCCGCTGCCTCCAGAATCTTGACCATTGGTGTGTGACACTTACACTGGGTTAGAGACGGATGATCGGCAAGTACTGTCTGTCTATTCCGGCCTGGGGCGGGGTGTGTAAATGTTCGACAAGAATCTATTTTGGACGGGAATCATCTATTTCGTTGGATTGTTTCTGCTTGGTGTCATTTGGTGGAAAGCACTGATTGTTGGTATTATAGCGGCCATTTGCTGGTATCTGAACTACAGTCGGCGGAGCGTTCTCGCTCTGGGCATGGTTGCACTCTGTTTGGGATTAGGAATCTGGATCGGACTGCTGCCGGCGCCTTCGCAATGGGGGGAATTGCTTGCAGCTCTGCGCCGTTGATCGCGCGCGCAGTAGCGCCGTTTGGGATCAAATCGCCTGTGCACGTCTGCCTCGAATCCCGCACGCCGAGGCTTGCCTCTTGACGCCTATCACCGTCGACGGCTCGCGGAGCTGTTCGGTCAGTTTGCGCGATCGAATGGGCCTTAGGCTCGTGGCCATCATGCGCCAAAATTCCGCTTCGGATCGGCGGCGTACACCCACGGCAATTTCACACAAATCGCTCCTTGGGGCTAAGCCCATGAGCCGTCCGACTAACTCTGACGTTGCTTCGACAAACCTCACGGTCGGCAGGATCACTATTGGCGCACGCTACGCAACATCGCGCATCGAGAACGCCGAATACATGTCGGCAAGGACAACCTCGCCGTGCGCGTATAGCCATCGCCGCAAACTATTGAATGCTCGCCAGCGAGTTTGCTGGCGCGGAACAAAGCGGAAGGGGATAGCCTTGATTCCGCTTGGCGTTCCCCGTATGAACATCGCGCAACGGCGATGGGGTTAAAGTCTTGGCCGGCGAGCGCGTACAAGCGGAACAAGTGATTAGACGCCAGGGCGCGGGGTCGGTCCACGGGCTCGGCTTGGCAGCTGCGGATCTCGAGCGGATTTACCGCTCGCTGCGACTCATTCGCCGTGCGGAAGAAGAAGTGGCGCGTATCTATCCCACGGACAAGATCAAAAGTCCGGTGCACCTGTCGATCGGCCAGGAAGCGGTCTCGGTCGGCGTTTGCGATGTGCTGCGAGCGGACGATGTGGTGGCGCCGACTTATCGTGGTCACGCCGCATATCTCGCCAAGGGTGGTCCGTTGCGGGGATTGTTTGCGGAACTTTACGGCAAGTCGACCGGCGTCGCCGGCGGCAAGGGCGGCTCGATGCACCTCATCGACATGTCGCACAACGTCTTGGGGGCATCGGCAGTCGTTGGCACGACGATCCCGGTGGCTGTCGGCTACGCGCTGGCGCTCAAGCGGACCAAAAGCGACCGGGTGTCCGTTACGTTCTTTGGCGACGGCGCAACCGAGGAGGGCGTGTTCGGGGAGAGCCTGAATTTTGCTTCGCTGCAGAAGCTGCCGGTCTTGTTCGTCTGCGAAAATAATTACTACGCCATCCACACGCCGCTCACCCGGCGTTGGGCGACCAACAGGCTGTGTGAGCGTGTGGCGACCTACGGTATGCCGGTGCACCAGGTCGACGACAGCGATGTGTTCAAGCTGCGCGAGTTGGCAGCTGCGGCAATCGCTCGTATGCGCCGCGGCGAGGGTCCTTCGTTCATCGAGTGCCGCACCTACCGCTGGCGCGAGCATGTCGGCCCGAATGAGGACTACGACCAAGGCTACCGAGCGCGCGAGGACTTCCACCCGTGGCTCAAAGACGACCAGATGGAGCGGGTCGCCCGCATGATCTCGGACGATCGCCGCACCGAAATCGACGCCGAAATTGAACTTGAAATCGCCGACGCCGTGGAATTCGCTGAATCGAGTCCTTTCCCCGCAATCGACAAGCTGTATTCGAATGTCTACGCCGGCGAGTAACCAGCGCGTTGTGACGTATGTGGATGCGCTGCGCGAGGGCATGGCGCAGGAAATGCGCACCGATCCGCGCGTGTTTCTGTTTGGTCTCGACGTCGACGATCACAAAGGTATCCAGGGCTCGACCCGCGGGCTGGTGCAAGAATTCGGCCCAGAGCGGGTGTTCGGCACGCCGCTGTCGGAAGACGCCATGACCGGCGTCGCGATCGGCGCGGCGATGGCCGGAATGCGGCCGGTTCACGTTCATATCCGCATGGACTTTCTGATGCTGGCGATGAACCAGCTGATCAACATCGCCGCCAAGTCGAGCTACATGTACGAAGGCCAGGTCAAGGTGCCGATGGTCGTGCGCAGCATGATCGGCAAATCCTGGGGGCAGGGCGCCCAACATTCGCAGGGCCTGCACGCGATGTTCATGCACGTGCCTGGGCTTAAGGTGGTGGCGCCGTCAAATGCCTACGATGCCAAGGGCGCGCTGATCGCCGCCATCCGCGACGATAATCCGGTGATCTTCGTCGAGCACAGGCTGTTGTATTACACCGACGCCTTCGTTCCGGAGGAATCCTACGTCGTGGCGTTCGGCAAGGCGCGGGTTTGCACCCCGGGCGACGACATCACCGTGGTTGGTATTTCCAACATGCTGGTGGAATGCCTCCGTGCGCACGAAATTCTCAACGACATCGGCATTCACGCCGAAGTCATCGACCCGGTCACGCTGGTGCCGCTCGACATCGACACGATCGTCAAGTCCGTCAAAAAAACCGGACGTTTGCTGGTCGTCGATAACGCCTGGACGAGCTGTGGCGCGAGCGCAGAGATTGTCGCTCAGGTGATCGAGCGGGCGCAGAACGGCAAGCCCATTGCAGTCAAACGCATGGGCTATGCGCCGACGACGTGCCCGACCACGCCGGTGCTGGAGCAGGAGTTCTATCCGGACCCTGGCAAAATCGCGCAGGCCATTCATGCCATGGTCCGTCCCCACGACGCGGCCTGGCAGCCCGATCCAGAGCGCGCCAAGCTTGCCTATCAGGTCAAGTTCCGCGGCCCGTTCTGACGCCGCCGGCTGGCCCTTCCTTTGAGTAGCATCCATGTTTTATGAGCTCGCAGTCAGCACCTGGGGCGCCGAGGAACTCGCCGCGATCCAGCGGGTGATTGAGTCGAACCGCTTCACCATCGGTCCGCACGTCGCTGCCTTCGAGGATGCCTTCGCGGCGTACCACAATCAGAAATACGCGGTAATGGTGAACTCTGGCTCCTCCGCCAATCTGCTCGCGGTCGCCGCCTTGTTCTATAAAAAAGACCGGCCGTTGCAGCGTGGCGACGAAGTGATCGTGCCCGCGATTTCCTGGGCGACGACTTATCATCCGCTGCAGCAATACGGCCTCAAGCTGAAGATCGTCGATATCGAGCTTGAGACCATCAACATGGATTGCCGCCAGCTCGAGGCCGCGGTGGGGCCGCGTACGCGGGCCATCATGGGCGTGAGCATTCTCGGCAATCCGGCGGCGCTCGACGTCATGCGGCGCTTTGCCGACGAACGCGGCCTGTATTTTATCGAAGACAATTGTGAATCGATGGATGCCGAGCTTGGCGGCAGGAAAGCCGGCACTTTCGGTCATCTGTCGACTTTCAGCTCGTTCTTCTCGCATCACATCTCGACCATGGAAGGCGGTATGGTTACGACCGATGACCGGGAGCTGTTCGAGCTGGTCAAGTCGATGCGTGCGCACGGCTGGGTGCGCGACCTGCCGGCGGATTCGGTGATCTACGACAAGCGCGGCGACGACTTTTATGAGGCCTACCGCTTCATCCTGCCGGGCTATAACGTGCGGCCGATCGAAATGAGCGGCGCCATCGGTGTCGAGCAGCTCAAAAAGCTGCCGGGCATGACCACGGCGCGGCGAAAGAACTGGGCGCTGTTCAAAAAACTGTTCGGCGGCGACAATCGCTTCATCACGCAACGTGAGAACGGCAAGAGCTCGGCGTTCTCATTCACCTTCGTGCTCAATCCCGAGGCGGAATTGTCCCGGCCAAAAATCATGCAGGCGCTTAAAGAGGCCGATATCGGCTATCGCATCATCACCGGCGGCTGCATCACCCGCCACGACGTAATGAAGCATTATGACTACGAGTGCGTCGACAGATTGCCCAACGCAAACCTGGCGCACGATCAGGGCTTCTTTGTCGGCAATCATCCCGCCGACCTCACCCCGCAGATCAAGCGGCTGCGTGAGGTGCTCGATCGCGCTGCCCGTTAGGCGCGACCTCAGGGAGACTTCGAAATCATGGCAACTGGACAATCGATCCTGGTGACCGGCGGGGCCGGCTATCTCGGCTCCATCCTGGTGCCGGCGCTGTTGGCGGCCGGCCACAAGGTCACGGTGCTCGACAATTTCATGTATCTGCAGAACAGCCTGGCGGCGGCCTGCGCCGACGAGAACTTCGACGTGGTGAACGGGGACGCTCGCAAGGCCGAAACGCTCAAGCCGCTGGTCGCCAAGGCGGACTACGCATTTCCGCTTGCCGCGCTTGTCGGCGCGCCGCTCTGCGACAAGGATCCGATCGCGGCCACCTCGACCAATCGCGACGCCATCGCCACGTTATGCAAGCTGATGTCGAACGATCAGCGCATCGTCATGCCGATCACCAACAGCGGGTACGGCGTCGGCGAGCAGGGCCAGTACTGCACCGAGGATTCACCGCTCCGTCCGGTCTCGCTGTACGGCCGCGACAAGGTCGCTGCTGAACAGATCATTCTCGATCGGGAGAATTCGGTCAGCCTGCGGCTGGCCACCGTGTTCGGGATGGCGCCGCGCATGCGCATCGATCTCCTGGTCAACGATTTCGTCTATCGCGCGGTGAATGACCGCTTCGTGGTGCTGTTCGAGGCGCACTTCAAACGGAACTACATTCACATCCGCGATGTCGCACGCGCGTTCATGCACACCATGGACAAGTTTGCCGACATGAAGGGCCGGCCGTTCAACGTCGGCCTGTCGGATGCCAATCTGTCCAAGGCTGAGCTTTGCGAGCGCATCAGGGTACACGTGCCAAATTTCCAGTATCTCGAAGCGCCGGTTGGCGAAGACCCCGACAAGCGCGACTACATCGTGTCGAACTCGCGCATTGAGGCGACCGGATACGCTCCG
>JBAUGC010000147.1:0-1519 GCA_049679485.1 Xanthobacteraceae bacterium | reverse complement strand
GCATGTGGCGGTGCGCCAGGCGCCGCGGTTGTCGGGCGCGTTGAGGGCATGAACGCGCCGGCGCCGGCGCCGCCGCTGGCCGCTCCGGCGACAGGCCGAGGCGGTGGATTTTGCCGATGACGGCGTTACGGGTAACGCCGATCTCGGCGGCGATCTGACTGCAGGTCAGGCCGGAAACTACAAAGCTGCGGAGCTGCTCGACCCGTTCCGGGGTCCAGGTTGTGGTGGTGGTCGGGTTGGTCATGGCGTTGGCCTCGTGGATGCCGCGGCCGGTTCCGGGCCGCCGACTGGGCGAAGGCCGCGCGCAATAGGCGCCTTTCGGGCTTTTCCGCCGCAGAAGTGCGAATTCGGTGCCCGACGGCGCGCATGGCGCCGCGATCACCGAGCCGCATCCGCACTTAAGCGATTGTCAGCCCGACGTTTTTACGCCCGGACCCGTTACCGGGGCCGCTTTAAGCTTGTTGAGCGAAACCCGTCGCCGAGGTCTAACCTTGCATGATTCGAGTCGCCTGCCAAGTGTTTTAACCTTATTATAACCATGTTGTAACCTGAGATGTGTTCGTCCCATGGCGCGACCCGAAAACCGCTCGGAGGCGCGGGCGTTGAGCCTGACGCTGCCGCTCGAGACCTTCAATTACCTCGCTCTCCTGGCAACGCTCGGTAAGCTCGGCCGCACCGAGAACGAGGTCGCGACCCACATTCTGGTGCGCGAGGTCTATGCAATGATCGAGCGCAGCTTCCACGAACAACGCATCCCGCCGCCGCCGACGGAGGAGGGGGCGTGAGGTCATTCGATCGTTTGTGCTTTTGTAAGATGGGTAGAGCGCAGCGAAACCCATCGTTCCGGACCGGACGGTTGTTTGATGGGTTTCGCATGTGCTCTACCCATCCTTGTCATAGCGAAAGCGATTATCGTCGGTGTGTTCCGAAAGGAATGCCCTGCCGCGGACAGCCATCCGCGGCAGGGCGGCTGGCGATCGGATCGAACCCATCCTGAGTCGTTTCTGACTCTCGCGTAGCGTGATCGCGCCAGCGCCTTCATCGGACCCGGATGGTTGCCGGAACACAAGGTTCGCTCAACAAGGCGGGGTCGACGAAGATGACGCAGATTAGCAGAACGGCGGGAATAGATACATCGAAGGCTAAACTCGATATCGCGGTTCACGGTAGTCTCGATCGCTGGCAAGTGGACAATACGCCGGCGGGTTGGCGGCGTCTGGCTGCCGACCTCACTGGCGCCGAGGTGATGCGTGTCGGCATCGAGGCCAGCGGCGGCTATGAACAAGGTGTCGTCGGTTATTTGCGGGACAAAGGCTTCACTGTCCTGGTCCTGCAGCCAGTCCAGGTAAAAGCTTATGCTCGGCTACATCTGCGCCGTGCCAAAAACGACAAGCTTGACGCGGTTCTCATCGCCGCCTGCGCGGCAACGATCGAGCAAGTGCGCATCGAGCCAGACCGACGCCTGACGAAACTGGCTCAACATCTGACCTTCGTCGAGCAGATCGAGGAGGACATCGCC
>JBAUGC010000146.1:0-3700 GCA_049679485.1 Xanthobacteraceae bacterium | reverse complement strand
GATCGGCGCCGCGCCGCGCCAGCGTGGCAGCAGCGAGGCGTGCAGATTGAAGGCGCCGAGCGGAAACACATCCAAGATCGCCTTCGGCAGGAGCAGGCCGTAGGCGACGACCACGGCGGCATCGGCGCTGTGCGAGCGCATGGTGGTGACGGTCGCGGCATCGCCCAGCGTTTTTGGCGTCAACGTCGCAATCGCCAACCGCCCGGCTTCGCGCGCGACCGGGCTCGGCGAAGGCGCCAGCCCGCGGCCGGCGGGCTTCGGCTCCCGCGAATAGACGGCGACGATCTGATGGTCGGCGCCGACAAGCTCGATCAACGTGGGCACGGCGAAATCGGGCGTGCCCATGAACACCAGGCGGAGCGCCAACTAGGCCTCCACCTTTGTCTTCGCTGTCTTGCCCGCTACCTTGGCTGCCTTGATGAATTTCTTGATGATGCGATCGCGCTTGAGCTTGGAGATGTGGTCGATGAACAGCACGCCATTGATGTGATCGATCTCGTGCTGAAGACAGGTTGCGAACAACCCGCTCGCCTCGATCTCGTGCGTCTTGCCGTCAAGGTCGAGATACTTGACCTTGATCGCCGTCGAACGCTCCACCTCCTCGTAATAATCGGGAATCGACAGGCAGCCTTCCTCGTGGGTCGATTTTTCTTCCGACGCCCAGGTGATTTCCGGATTGATGAAGACCCGCGGCTTGTGCGCCTCGTCTTTCTTCGACAGGTCCATGACGACGACCCGCTTGGCAACGCCGACCTGAATGCCCGCAAGCCCGATGCCCGGTGCGGCATACATGGTCTCGAACATGTCATCGACCAGCGCGCGGATACTGGCATCGACGCGCTTCACCGGCTCGGAATTAAGCCGCAGCCGCTTATCGGGAAGTATCAGAATCTCGCGCACAGCCATAAGTCACCCAGTATTGGCGCGATGTAAGCGGTGCAGAAACCCCGGTCAATGCAGCCGGTTCTGTTGCCTCTGCAGCCAATTCCGCGCTATGGACGTTCCCTCTTTGTTCTAAGATCGCATGCCGGCCCTGACGAATCGCGTAGAAGCAATCCATGACCGACGCCTCGCAGATTATCGCCGTTGTCGCCGTCATTATCGCTGTTGCCGCCTTGGCGGCGATGGCCGTCGTGTTGTGGCGGTCCCGCCAAACTGCGCCCGCAGAAGATGCAGCAATGGCCGAGCTTTCGAAAGCGCAGGCCGAAGCCGCCGCGCGCCTCGAAGGCGCCATCAGGCTCCTCGCCAACGGTCAGTCGCAGCTCCAACGCACCGTCAATGAGCGGCTTGATTCGGTCTCGCATCGTCTCGGCGATTCGCTCGAGAAGACCAAGCTAAGCACGGCCGAGAACTTGCAGAAACTCGCCGAGCGGCTTGCGGTCATCGACCGCGCGCAGAAAAACATCACCGACCTTGCCACCCAGGTGACCTCGCTACAGGGCGTGCTGGCTAACAAACAGTCGCGTGGCGCCTTTGGTCAATGGCGGATGGAAACGATCATCCAGGATGGCCTGCCGAAAGGCTCGTACGCTTTTCAATATACGCTGGCCAACAAGACGCGCCCGGACTGCTGCATATTCCTGCCTGACAAGCGCCCGCTGGTGATCGACGCCAAGTTCCCGCTGGAGGGCGTCACCGCCTTTCGCGAGGCCAAGTCGGACGATGAGCGCAAGGCCGCGGCGCAGCGGCTGCGCGCCGATGTCAGTAAGCACGTCGCCGATATCGCCCAGAAATATTTGGTCCCCGGCGAGACCCAGGAGATCGCGTTCATGTTCGTGCCGTCGGAGTCGGTCTATGCCGAACTGCACGACGGCTTCGACGATCTGGTGCAGAAGGCTTACCGAGCGCACGTCGTCGTGGTCTCGCCATCGATCCTCATGCTCGCAATCCAGGTGGTACAGCAGATCCAGAAGGATGCCCGCATGCGCGAAGCGGCCGACCAAATTCGCGACGAGGTCGGCCGCCTGGTGAAGGATGTGAGCCTGCTCGGCGACCGCGTCCGCAAGCTGCAAACCCATTTCAGCCAGTCGAATGAAGATATCCGGCAAGCCATCATCTCGATCGACAAGATCGAGGCGCACGGCGAGCGCATCCAGCAGGTCGAGCTTGGCGCGCAGGCATCGGCCAATTCGAACGTCATTTCCGCGCCGGTTTTCAAGCTGGAAGCCGGGGAGTAACCGACTTCTGAAGTTTCGGTCCGCCGCCGAATGGCGGATTGTGATATGGGCGTCCGTTCATGACCGACGCGCCGGCCCGCACCTCCATTGCCGACACCTTCGCCGTCTATCTGCAACGGCGGGTGCTGATCGTCATGTTTCTCGGCTTTTCGTCCGGCTTGCCGCTGGCGCTATCAGGCTCGACGCTGCTGGTCTGGATGCGCGAGGCGGGAGTCGATCTCGGCACCATCGGCCTGTTTGCGCTGGTCGGTACGCCCTACACGATAAAATTCTTGTGGGCGCCGCTGATCGACGCGCTCGACGTGCCGTTTTTATCCCAGCGCTTCGGCCGCCGCCGCGGCTGGCTGCTGCTGTCGCAATTTCTGCTGATCGCGGCAATCATATTTCTCGGCGCCTGCGATCCGTCAGTCTCGCCACTGCTAGTGGCTTTCGGCGCGCTGCTGGTGGCCACGACTTCGGCGACCCAGGACATTGTCGTCGACGCTTTCCGCGTCGAAAGTCTCGCCGAGAGCGAGCAGGCGGCCGGCATGGCGTCTTACGTCGCCGCCTACCGTATCGGCATGCTTGCCTCGACCGCGGGCGCGCTATTTCTGGTAAGCGCCTTGCAAGGCGCGGGGCTTACCTATCACGGCGCCTGGACCGCGGGTTATGCCCTGATGGCCGTGCTGGTGCTCATCGGCGTCGCAACGACATTGTTTGCGGCAGAGCCGGAAAAGTCGAAGGCGGCCAGCGCCGCTCACGCGCGCGAAAATACGCTGCAGCGCGTCACTGAAGCGGCGCTCGGTGCATTTTCCGATTTTTTGACACGCGACCTGGCGTTTGTGGCGCTCGCGTTCGTGATCCTCTACAAATTCACCGACGCATTGTCCGGCGCGATGACGGCGCCGTTCGTCATTGATCTCGGTTTTTCGCGCAACGAATACGCGGCCATCATCAAGGGTGTCGGGCTCGCCGCAACGCTGATCGGCGGTTTTGCCGGCGGCTTTCTGGCCCGAGCCTGCTCGCTGCCGCTGAGCCTTCTGATCGGCGGTGTGTTGCAAGGAGTCGCCAACCTGACGTTCTCATGGCAGGCGGTCGTGGGCCACGACATCGCGTGGCTGACGGTCGCGATAATTACCGAGAACTTTACTAGCGCCATCGGGACTGTCGTCTTTGTCGCCTATCTCTCGGCGCTGTGCCGCAACCCGCTGCACACGGCCACGCAATATGCGCTCCTCACTGCACTCGCGGCGGTCGGTCGGACCTATCTGTCGTCCGGCGCGGGCTTTATCGCCGCGGCGGCCGGCTGGGCCTGGTTCTTTGTCATCTGCGCGTTCGCCGGCCTCCCGGCGCTCATCCTGCTGGCGTGGCTTCAGAGGCACCGCCATTTCGACACCTTGGAGCCGGCCAAGAAAAGCTAGTACCCACTTTTCTTTGCAGGTGAGTCATGATTCAAGATCGGGGTGATTCCCAAAGCAAGAGAAGTTCGGCTGAAGCCGAAGGTACGGAAGGTGCTTGAGGCGCGGTGCCGGGCAGCGACCACA
>JBAUGC010000145.1:0-2477 GCA_049679485.1 Xanthobacteraceae bacterium | reverse complement strand
GTCGTGGCCCACCGCGTGCCCCACCGCCGCGAATACGAAATCTGGCGGAGAAGCGCGGAGCAGTTTGTCGATTGCTACCGAGATCGCATCCGGTCCGGTAGCGACGCCTTCAGGATCGTAGACGGTTGCATCCTTGGCATAGAGCTCGGCCACTGCCGTGCGGCGCCGATCCGGGTTACGCTCGTTGAAAACCCGCGTCACATTGGCTTGCATCAACGCGTCGAAATCAATCGTGTCCGCCGGCTGCACAAGATTGATGCCGGGGCGCGAACCACTCACAACGAGACCCTCAACGGCGTAAGCGTTTGGCCCTCCGGCGCCTAACAAGCAGAAGCCCGCCACCAACGCGGCCCGACTGCGCTCAATCAATGTCCAACATTGACGAAGATTGGTCTGCGCTCTGCCCGGCGGATGTCTCCCTAGTTTGGCCGTCGCGTTAGCTGCCTCGCGGTTCTTCTGTATAGCCATATCAACACCTCATCTCTAGAGCGGGAACGTTGCGAGCCAGGGACGCGGTCTCATCGCGGACCTGGATCAACAAAAACGTAAAGACGCTTGATGCGGCCGTTTTCAAAAAAGGCGACGTCGGTGCCTGTGATCGCCGCAGGGCCGTCGGGCGGGCCCGCCCGCCAGAAGAGTCGCGCGGCGCCGTTGTGGCCTACCGCCTGGCCGACGTCCGTGAAGACGAAATCGGGCGGCAAAGTCTGGAGCAAGTGGCCAATGGCTCCCGAGATGGCATCCGGTCCCGTCGCGACACCTTCGGGGTCGTAGAGGGTTGCGTCCTTGGCGTAGAGTTCGGTCAGAGCGGCGCGCCGTCGATCCGGGTTTCGCTCGTTGAAAACCCGCGCCACGTTGGCTTGCGTCAGCGCGTTGATGTCGACTAGGTCTGCCGGTTGCACAATTTTGGTGCCGGCCGGCTGTTGCGAACTGTTCGCCATCTTGACGCTCCTCCGAAGTCACGCCGCGGCGCTAGGAGGGGCGAATGTGATTTCCTTCGTGCCGGGCGGTATGAAGTCGACCGCGTTTGGCGCTCCCTCTTCGCGCCACATCTCGTAGGCGATCTCCCGGACGATCTTTCCGTCTTTCATCTCGAAAAGATGGGTCAGGCGGACGGCAAGCTCGGCGCCGACGGGATAAGGAATGTTCGGCATTTCGTTGCCGACCACGGTGACATGTCCGATTTGATCGTCGAACACGAACTGCTCTGTCGCAAAACGGCGCAGTGGCACCACGCGGCGGTACGCGACGGTCCGAAAGATGGCGCGGTAAGCTTCCAGGATCTCCTGCTTGTTGTTCATCACCACGCCGCGCGTGGGCGCCTCCCAACTGATCGTATCTCCATAGAGTGCCACCGCCTTCTCGACCGTATCCGGTGTCTCGTTATGGAAATGCGCTTCGACCACTTTCAGATTGCGCGCAATGATCTGCTCACGCGTCAGCGCGCTATCCGGAGCGGCCGTGTCGACCTCCATCGGTCCTTCGACGCTTCGGTCAACGCCAGCCATTGGATTCTCCTTCTGTCGTCACGCGCGATGCGTGCTGTCGACGATCCTATTGGTAATGCTGCCTAACCCTTCAATCCGCGTGGTGAGCGAAGCGCCGGGCTTCATATAGATTCGCGGCTTGCGTCCGAGCCCGACGCCATCCGGCGTCCCCGTGAGGATGACATCGCCCGGCCTTAGCTTGACGTGGCGGGACGTGAAGGCGATGAGCTGCGGGACGCTGAACACCATGTCCGCCGTGGTGCCGGACTGCATGACCTGCCCGTCCACAATGGTCTCAAGCTTTAAATTCGCGACGGAGATGGCGTCGGCCGTTACGATGAACGAACTGAAGGGACAACTCTTGTCCACATTCTTTCCGAGTGCCCACTGACCCGTGCTTAATGTAGCGGACTGAAGCTGCGCCGAGCGGCCGCTGACATCGTTGGCGACGGCATACCCAAATACGCTTCCTGCGGCGGCGGCCTCGTCGGCATCGACTGTTGGGGCGCCTACGATGGCGGCGAGCTCCACTTCCCAATCCAGACCGTCCGGTTCTGCGGCCGGCACCGGTATGTCCGTGCCATCGACGACGAGCTCGGATGGCCAGCGCGCGAAAAGATTGGGGAATGTCGGTGTCGGAAGGTTGGCCTCAGCTCCGTGCGTCACGTAATTGATCGCGGCGCAAACGATCTTTGCATCGCGCGGCACCGGCGGCGCGAGCCGAAGGTCTGCGACCGGGATTTCCCCCTTTTTCATGTTCGATGCCTGCCGCGTCCAGTCGGGCAGGTCGCCATAAAACGTGTCGATCTCTGCGAGCGGCGCAACTTTGTCGCCGATGACGACGCCCATCATGCGGTCGTGCGGGTTGCGCAGATCGGATTTGAGGTAGCCAACAAAACGCATGGTTTCGGCCTCCCGGCTTATTGCGGCATCGGAAAAGCGAGATCGACTTTAGTGGGGCTTTTGCCGGGCCGGGCCGAGACTGTCTTCGTC
>JBAUGC010000144.1:0-2324 GCA_049679485.1 Xanthobacteraceae bacterium | reverse complement strand
TGGCAAGCAACGACTTGTCCGAGAGCCGCACAAAAATCGGCGACGTACCGAAGTCTCCGATCTCCACACTGGCAGCTCTGGTGCCGTCGGTCAGCACAATAACATCCAATCATAGCGGGTTTTGGCGCGGTAGCGTCGTGAGCGCCTGCGCCGCGCGTGCCGCTGCGACCGAAATAAGTCGACCATCGGATAGGATTTATGGCGATTGAACATGCGCGCGCGCGTGCCTTACCAAAGCCCTGGGGCGTTGAAGACCTGCATCCTTGGAGTACCGCACGCCGCGACGGCAATCCGATCGGCGAGATTTGGTACGAGCGACCCGGTATCGCGGCGGAAAATCCATCGCTCTTGCTCAAGTTGCTGTTCACGAGCCAGCCACTTTCGATCCAGGTTCATCCGGACGATGCGGTTGCGTACTCGATGGGTCTGCCACGCGGCAAGACCGAAGCCTGGTACGTTCTCAGTGCCGCTCCGGAAGCCAAGGTTGCTCTCGGCCTCAGTCGACGTCTGACGCCGCAGCAATTGCGTCAGGCTATCGACGATGGCTCGATCTCTGATCTCGTCGTCTGGCACCCAGTATCGGCAAACGACGTCATTTTCGTGCCTGCAGGAACGATTCACGCGATTGGCGCGGGTCTCGTCATTGCAGAACTCCAGCAGCGGAGCGACGCGACCTTCCGGCTGTTCGATTTCGGTCGGCAGCGTGAACTTCAAATCGAAAACGCCATCGTGGTGGCGAACGCCGGACCGGCGGATTTTCAGGTACGACCAAGTCAGCTTACCGCAGAACGAACGCTGCTCGTTTCCAGCCCGCACTTCGTATTCGAACGGATCGACCTGGCTCCGAACTCGTCTTGGCGTTTGGATGCCGATCGAGAAACTTGGCTTCTCGTTCTCAGCGGCAATGCTATTGCCGGATCGTTAGACGTTGTCACGGGCGACGCCGTTTTTGCGCAATCGGATCGCGTCGACATACGGACCGGCGCCATCGGCCTGATGGGCCTTGTGGCGTACACGGGCGACCGCCCGATTCCAAACCTGCTGCAGCGTCTCCCGCAGGCGGGCTCCATCGATGTCGGCCCGATGCGGGAGATGCCGGTACCCACTTCGCTCGTTCAAGTACGGACGCTCCCAAAGGCCGGTCGCGTGGACATGATAAAATGAAACATGTTAAGCGTGTTGCCTTCATCGGGAACTATCTTCCGCGCCTTTGTGGAATAGCTACGTTTACCCAAGACATTCATCGGGCAGTTTCAGTTGCTGTACCGGATCTCGACACTTGTGTCGTCGCCATGACGGATTCGGACCGAACCTATGACTATCCGCCGGCTGTGCGTTTCGAGATTCACGATGAAACGATCGGCGATTATGTCAAGGCGGCCGAATTCCTTAACGGCGCGGGATTCGATGTTGTTTCCCTTCAACACGAATATGGAATCTTCGGCGGTGAGGCCGGTGGCAACATCATCGAGCTCCTGTCGCGCCTTGAAATGCCGATTGTCACGACGCTGCACACCGTGCTCGACAAGCCCACACCCGTCCAGCACGACGTGATGCGTCGGATCATGGACATTTCGGCAAAAGTCGTCGTCATGTCGGAAACAGGCCACCAATTCCTCCGTTCCGTTCATGACGTGCCCGCTCGCAAGATCGAGGTCATACCGCACGGAATACCGGATTTCCCGTTCCTCGAACCGCATCACGCCAAGGCCAAATTCGACTTCGCCGGAAAGATGATCATTCTGACCTTCGGTCTGCTATCGCCAAACAAAGGTATTGAGACCGTGCTCGATGCGATGCCCGAAATCATCAAATCGTGCCCGAACGCCGTCTACGTCATTCTTGGCGCCACTCATCCGAAGCTGGTGCGGCAACAGGGCGAGGCCTATCGCGACAGCCTGACGGCGCGCGTGTGCGACCTTGGCATCCAGGATCACGTCGTTTTTTTCAACCAGTTCGTGGATCAAGCCACGTTGCTGGACTTTATTTCAATGTGCGACGTCTATGTGACTCCCTACCTCAATGAAGCTCAGATGACGTCGGGCACACTCGCTTACAGTTTTGGATTGGGTAAGGCTGTCGTATCGACGCCCTATTGGCACGCCAAAGAGCTGCTGAGCGATGGCTGCGGCGTTTTGGTTCCTTTTGGCGATACCAAAGCCTTGGGTGCCGAGATCGCCGGTCTGCTGACAAACGATGCCCGCCGCTATTCCATGCGCAAGCGTGCATATGCGGCAAGCCGATCGATGACGTGGGTGCAAACGGCCAAACGCTATCATGCCGTCTTCGAGACCGTGAGCGAGAATGCCCAGCCGCGATTATCA
>JBAUGC010000143.1:0-5558 GCA_049679485.1 Xanthobacteraceae bacterium | reverse complement strand
GGATCGCCGGCATCGTTGCTGGCCCATCGCCAGATACCGGCACCGGCAGTGCAGTGGCGAACGGCTGAATCAATGTCGAGCCACTGCCACTGCGGCTGTTTGCCGGCGATAATCAAATTGATGTAGTTGCGGCTGCGTAGGCAGTGGTCCGCCACCGACAGCAGGCAGTTTGCATCGGGCGGCAAATAGATGCGCACGATATCGGCTTTTTTGTTTGCTACATGATCGATGAAACCCGGATCCTGGTGGGAAAAGCCGTTGTGATCCTGCCGCCAGACATGCGACGTCAACAGGTAGTTCAGCGAGGCGATCGGCTTTCGCCACGGGATCTTCCTGCTGACTTTGAGCCATTTTGCATGCTGGTTGAACATCGAATCGATGACGTGGATAAAGGCCTCGTAGCACGAGAACAGGCCATGTCGGCCGGTGAGGAGATATCCCTCGAGCCAGCCTTCGCACAGATGTTCGCTCAGCACCTCCATGACGCGACCATCGACGCTGAGATTAATGTCGACATCTTCGATCTCGGCCATCCATTCCTTGCCGGAGGCTTCATAGACGGCATCCAGCCTGTTGGACGCCGTCTCGTCAGGACCAAAGAGCCGGAAGTTCTTTTTGTCGAGATTGAGCTTCATCACGTCGCGCAGGAAATTTCCGAGAACGCGGGTCGACTCCGCCTCGACGATGCCCGGCGTAGGTACTGTCACGGCGTATTCATGGAAGTGCGGCATCGATAACGGGACCAGCAATTCGCCCCCGTTGGCGTGCGGATTGGAGCCCATGCGGCGATGACCGGTCGGCGCAAGCGCCGCGAACTCGTCTCGGAATTTACCTCTCCCGTCAAACAATTCGTGCGCCCGGTAGCTCTTCATCCAGTCTTCGAGTTGCTTGAGATGCTCGGGGTTTTTGAAATTCGCGATCGGAACCTGATGCGCGCGCCAGGTTCCCTCCACCGGCTCGCCGTCCACGAACTTTGGGCCGGTCCAGCCTTTCGGCGTGCGGAACACGATCATCGGCCAGCGCGGCCGCTCGACCGTCTCCGGAGAGGAGCGCGCAGCCTTCTGGATCCTGTGTATCTTCGCCAGAATCGTATCAAGCACGCCGGCCAGACGTTGATGCACCAATGCCGGAACGTCGCCTTCCACAAAATGCGGCTCGTAGCCGTAACCGCGGATCAGGCCAGTTAATTCCTGGCGGCCGATGCGCGCGAGTACAGTCGGATTTGCGATCTTGAAACCATTGAGATGAAGGATCGGAAGAACCGCCCCGTCGCGCGCCGGGTTTAGAAACTTGTTGGAGTGCCAGCTTGTTGCCAGTGCACCGGTTTCCGCCTCGCCGTCGCCGATGACACAGGCAACGATCAGATCAGGGTTGTCGAAAACGGCACCGTAGGTGTGGACCAGCGAATAGCCCAGTTCCCCGCCTTCGTGAATGGAGCCGGGAGTTTCCGGCGATACGTGACTGGGGACTCCGTAAGGCCAGGAGAATTGCCGAAAGAGCCGGCGCAACCCATTCCGGTCGCGCTCGATCGCTGGATAGCGCTCGGTGTAGGAGCCTTCGAGATAGGTCATCGCCACGATGCCCGGGCCACCATGACCCGGACCGATGACGTACATCATGTTCAGATCGTTCTCCTTGATGAGCCGGTTGAGGTGGACATAGAGAAAATTCAATCCTGGCGTTGTACCCCAATGGCCCAGCAGACGCGGCTTGATATGTTCGAGCCTCAGCGGGGCTTCGAGCAACGGATTGTCTTTTAGATAGATTTGCCCAACCGAAAGATAATTCGCCGCGCGCCAATAAGCATTCATTCTCTCGAGCTGATCCGGGGTCAGGGCGGCAGGTACCTCCTCCGGCGAATCGGGCGGCAGAGTATCAGGCCCGTCCTCCAGCAGATCGGGCGACAGCGTGGCAGGCATCGGCGGCTCCTTACGGGTTCGTCCACGCGCCACGGACGGATGACGTCGGAGATGTTTGCTTGGGCGGCTCAACGCCTTCGATCATGTTCAGCGCTGACAAGATTTTGGCCACGATCTCACGCGGCTGCGGTTCGATCGATACGATAATCGGATTTTCATCCGGGCCCGGTTCCTCAAGCGTTTCGAATTGGCTGTGAAGCAAGCTTCGCGGCATGAAATGCTCATGGCGGGTGGCGATACGGCGTGCGATCAGCGCCTCATCGCCCTTGAGATAGACCAGACGAACGTCGGCGCGATCGCCGATCAGAACATCGCGGTAGCGGCGCTTGAGAGCGGAGCATGCGACGACGGCGTGTCCGCCCGAACGACGGCTGTGGTCGATCCAAGCGGCGATCGCGGCCAGCCAGGGCAAACGATCCTCGTCGGTGAGCGGAATGCCGTTGTGCATCTTGTCGACGTTGGCCGCCGGGTGAAGCCAATCGGCATCCTCGAACTCCCATCGCAGCTGCGAGGCGAGAAGCGCGCCAATGGTCGACTTACCACACCCCGAAACCCCCATGATGATCACCGCAGCGGGGCCTGACGGCGTAGTGTTTTTCCTCGGCGGGGTTTGCACGGACATCACGCCGCTCCTGCCAACGCCGTTGAACGATCAGTGAACCAGTGGAGACGCCCGACCGGGCGAACTACGCCTGCGGGAAGTGTCCGGTCCCCGGCCTGAGCGCGGGCGACGACCTGCCGCTTTTCTTGTCCCGTAACCACGAACGCGACATCGCAGCTGCTGTCGAGCGCCGGATAAGTCAGCGTGATGCGCGCCTCGGCTTTTGCGCCGATGACGGCGACCGCCCACCGTCGCGTTTCTTGCAGCGCCGGCTGACCGGGGAATAATGAGGCAGTGTGTCCATCCTCTCCAATCCCAAGGAGCGTAACGTCGAAGAGTGGCCGGCCGCGAGCTAGCGTGTCGGCGCCGTAGAAGCGCTTAAGCGTCGTCTCGTAGGCGGCGGCTGCTTCCTCCGGCGATACGCCTTCCGTCGGGACCGCATGGATGTTGTCGTCAGGAACGGGAACCCGCGAAAGGAAGGCTTCGCGCGCCATGCGAAAATTGCTGTCGGGGTGGTCGTGCGGCACAAACCGTTCATCGCCCCAGAACCAGTGCGCGCGGTTCCACGGAAAGCGGGACGCAATTTCCGGCGCCGCGAGGCACTCGTAGAGACGCCGGGGCGTCGAGCCGCCCGACAGGCTAACCGCGAAGGCGCGGTCGGTCGCCCGCGCAAGGCCGCAGAGCCATTCGGCGACATCATGCGCGAGCGTTTCAGCATTGGCGAAAGTCCGGTTCTCGGCCGATGCGACGTCGGTCATTGTGCGACAACTTTCATGGGTAACACGCTGTTTCGAATTCGTGCGATGGCATCCGCGTAATCGTCGGAACCGAATATTGCCGATCCGGCGACGATCGCGTTTGCACCTGCGGCAATGGCCAACGCGGCATTTTCCGCGTTCTCCCCACCATCGACCTCGATCCACGGATCTAGTCTTCGTGAGTCGCAAAGCCGCCGCAGTTCACGGATTTTCGGCAACATTTCCGGGAGGAATTTCTGTCCGCCAAATCCGGGATTGACCGTCATCACCAGGACAATGTCGCAGAGGTGCAGAACGTGCTCGACAAACGCGACGGGGCTTGCCGGATTAAGTACCGCGCCGGCCTTCTTACCGAGCTCGCGAATTTGCGACAGCGCACGATGGAGGTGAACCGTCGACGACGGCTCAGTTTGAACGAGCAGATGATCTGCGCCGGCGTTCGCAAAATCGCCAAGATAACGCTCGGGTTCGACGATCATCAGGTGCACATTGAGCGGCTTCGCAGTCGAACGGCGCACCGCGTTCACGACCGCAGGGCCGAAGGAGATGTTCGGCACGAACCTGCCATCCATAATGTCGATATGAATCCAATCGGCGCCCGCTTGATCGACGGCGCGGACTTCTTCTCCGAGCCGCCGCAGGTCAGCGGCAAGAATGGAGGGCGCTACAACGATCGGCTTCATGACGCCCTCGGCAGTGCCGAGCTGCCGCGGGGCAAGATGAACCGCTCGATCGCCTTGGCGAAACCCTCATCGTCATACGAGTCGGTCACCAAATCCGCCTGCGCCTGCACCTCCGGGCTGGCATTGCCCATAGCGATGCTGAGGCCGCTTTTGCGAAACATCAGCACGTCGTTCGGCATGTCGCCGAGCGTCGCAATCTCGCTGGCCGGGATCGAGAGGAGTTTCGACAGCGTTGTAACGACGGTTCCTTTGTTGGCGTCCGGGTGGGTGATGTCGAGATAGTAGGGTTGCGAACGGGCCGCCGACGCTTTTGCGCCGAGCGCGTCCTGCGCATCCTTTTCGCAGCGCGCGACCAGGTCTTGATCGTCGCTCACGCCGACGATCTTGACCGCGCGGCTGAGCACATGTTCGAAATTCTCGACGATGGTCGGAGCGAACTTGACGGTCCATTGCTCTCGCGCGACATGGGGCGCGTTGGGGTCACGGACAAGCCAGTCCTTCCCGCTGTAGACCCACACATCCATGCCATTCTGGAGGATGACCTCCAGCGCGCGCTTTGCGGCATCGGCGGCAAGCACGTGCTCTTCCATGATGGTCATGTCGGGCTTGACGAAGATTCCGCCGTTGAATCCGGCAACCGGGGTCCTCAAAGCTAACGGTTTGATCAGCATCGCCATGCCACGCGGCGGCCGGCCGCTGGTAATCGCAAAGGCGACGTCCGCGGTGTGAAGGCCCTTCACGGCCGCTGCCGCGCGCGGCGTCAGAATTTTTTCCGCAGTGACGAGCGTGCCGTCAACGTCGGCCAGGACAAGCGAGATTTTCGATACTACGCGAGCGGGGCCTACCATACGCCCTCTCCTGCTCCCGCCGTCGCCACCCGCGCGTGCGAACGGTCGCCACCGAGGATGAAGCGCTCGATCGCGTTGGCGAAGCCATCTTCCTTATTGCTGTCTGTTACGAAATCCGCTGCACGCTGCACCTGTTGGCTTGCATTGCCCATGGCGATGCTAAGGCCACTTTGCTCGAACATCGCGACGTCGTTAGCGCCGTCGCCGATAACGGCGACCTCCGCCAAGGGAATACCCAACAGCTTTGCGATCTCCGATAATGCGACGCCCTTGTTGGCGAGCGGGTGAGTGATGTCGAGGTAGTAGGGTTGGGAACGCGCGACGGTCGCTCGATCGACGAGCGCAGCGCTTAGGTCGCGCTCGCATTGTGCGAGAAGCTCGAAATCCTTGGTGACACCGACGATCTTGGCGGCGGTATCGAGGGCCGGTCCGAAATCTTCGACAATTGTCGGCGGGAACGCCACCGTGCGTTCTTCCAACGCGACATAATGCCCGTCGGATTGGCGCACCAGCCAGTCCTGGCCGCTGAAAATCCACACCTCTGCCCCGCGTGCACTAAGCATGTCGACTGCACGCCGAGCGATCTTAGGCGACAGAAGATGTTCGGCGATGACCGCAAGATCGGGAGTTGCCAGCACCCCGCCGTTGAAGCCGCCGACCGGCGTCGTGATGCCAAGGGGCTTGAGAAGCATGCACAGGCCGCGGGGTGGCCGGCTGCTGATAATCGAAAAAATGATTCCGTCAGCGCG
>JBAUGC010000142.1:0-1714 GCA_049679485.1 Xanthobacteraceae bacterium | reverse complement strand
GCCCAGCGTGGGCCGAACGCCTCTCCGACCCAGCGGAACACGCCGCCCTTCTCCGGCCATCCGGTGGCGAGCTCGGCGGCGACCAGCGACACCGGGATGAGGAAAACAACGGCCGCAAACAGGTAGTAGAAGATCGAGCTCAGACCGTATTCGGCTTCCGAAGGGAGGCCTCTCAGGCTGACGACCGCGACGATGTTCATGATCGCCAGTGTAAAGACGCTGATCCTGGCAACCGACGCTACCTTTGCAACGGCAGGCCTGGCAACGCCCACCGGAGGCGGCGCATGGCTTGGGGTTGTCGCTGACATCTCAGGGTTTCCCTTTCTTGCTGGGTCCGCCGCCACGTATCATCGCCGCCGCGGTCGGGCGCGGCAGGACCAATCGCGCATCAAAGGTGGGTGTGCACCGGCACTTCCTTCTCGGTCATCGGGACGGTGATCGGATGCTTCTCGAAATGGTCGATCGCGCGTTTGATGTCCTCCACCAGCAGGGACGCCATGTCCCGGCTGATTCCCTGGCGGATCATGACCCGCATGACGGAGATGTCCTTGGCCTCGCCGGTCACGGCGAAGGCTGGAACCTGCCAGCCGCGCTGCAGCAGCCGGTCGGACAGGTCGTACAGTGTGTAGGGTAGCTGCCCGCCTGGCTTCACCCGGAAGCAGACCGCTGGAATGCCGGTCTGGGGGTTGCCGTCATTGACGAACTCGAACGGCCCAAGCTTGCCGATCTCCTTGGTCAGCCACTGGGTCGTGTCGTAGCAGGCCTGCTGGATGCGCGTGTAGCCATCGCGGCCGAGGCGAAGGAAGTTGTAGTACTGGGCGATGACCTGACCGGCCGGGCGCGAGAAATTTATGGCAAACGTGCCGACGGACCCGCCAAGATAGGGCACCGAAAAGATGAGGTCTTCCGGGAGATCTTGCGATTCCCGCCACAGCACCCAGCCGACGCCGATCGGCGCCAGCCCATATTTGTGGCCGGACGTGCTGATCGACTTGACGCGTGGCAGACGGAAGTCCCAGACGATGCCGGGCGCCGTAAACGGGGCAAGAAAGCCGCCGCTGGCGGCGTCCACATGAATACCGACGTCGATCCCGGTGCGATTGTGCAGCTCGTCAAGCGCGGCGGCCATCGGCGCGACGAGCTCGTACTGGCCGGTATAGGTCACGCCGAAGGTCGGGACGACCGCGATCGTGTTCTCATCGACCGCTTCCAGCATCCGCTGGACATCCATCTGAAACGTGCCCGGACGCATCGGGATTTCCCGCTTCTCGATTTCCCAGTAGCGGCAAAACTTGGCCCAACAGACCTGCACTGGCCCGCACACCAGGTTCGGCTTGTCCGTGGGCTTGCCGAGTACCTTTTGCCGCGCCTTCCAGCGCCACTTGGCCGCCATGCCGCCGAGCATGCAGGCTTCCGAGGACCCGATGGTCGAGGTGCCGACCGTGGTGGCCGCCGCCGGGGCGTTCCACAGGTCGGCCAGCATGTGAGTGCAGCGGATCTCGATTTCCGCCGTCTGCGGATACTCCGTCTTGTCGATCATGTTTTTGTCGATGGCGAGGTTCATCAGCTTGTGAACCTCCGCCTCCTCCCAGGTCTGGCAGAACGTCGCAAGATTCTGCCGGGCATTGCCGTCGAGATAGAGCTCGTCCGACACGACCTGATAGATGTCCTCGGGTCGATTCTCGTGTTCGGGGAAACGGTATTTCGGCAGTGG
>JBAUGC010000141.1:0-11221 GCA_049679485.1 Xanthobacteraceae bacterium | reverse complement strand
GGTTCGTTCTCCGCGGCGCCTCATGACGCCTTGTCGGGCCTGTTCAGAATGTTCAGATACTCGTCGACCTCGCCGGTGTGGTTCGGATGGATGACCGTCGTCGCGTCCATTTGGGCGACAATCGCCGGACCGCGGACGCGATTGCCGGCGCGCAATAGGTTGCGGTCATAGATGTTCGCCGAAACAAAACTACCGTCGAAATAGGCGCGGTGCTGCTCCACTACTGCGTGAGCCGCATCCGTTCCTTCCTTGTCAAACTTCGGCAGATTCATTTTTTGCACGGCGCCGACGCCGACCGCGCGAAGATTGACCAGTTCGACGGGGTGATCGAGCTTGAAACCGTAGATGCGTTCGTGCGCCAGACCGAAGCGCGCGGCAAGGTCATTGAGCGCACCGCTTCCCAGCCGGTCGGGATCGATCTCCATGGAAAACTCGTAGCCCTGCCGGAAGTAGCGGACGTCGGCTTCGTAATTTATGCGTTGGCGCGACTCGTCAACACCTTCCTCGCGCAGCCACGCCCTGGCGTCGCGACCCAATTTGGTCAGGATGTCACCGATTTGACTCGGATCGGCTTCGTCGATGGTGCGGACGAAGGTCTGGGCAAATTCGTTTTTCACATCGGAGTAGAGAAACCCCAGGGCCGACAGGACGCCGGGCGTCGGCGGCACGATGGTGGGATAACAGCCGGCAAGGATAGCCATGGCGTTGCCGTGGAGCGGACCCGCGCCGCCGAACGCGACGAGCGCAAAATCCCGGGGGTCGAGACCCTTCTGCACCGTGACCAGCCGCAGCGCTCCCAGCATGTTCTCGTTGACAATGTCGAGGATGCCTTGGGCCGCCTGATGCAGATCGAGGCTTAGCGCGCGTGCGATCTTTGCTACCGCCTCCTCGGACGCTTTGGTGTCGAGCATCATCTTGCCGCCGAGAAGACGAGGCGGCAGCCGGCCCAGCACCACGTTGGCGTCGGTGACCGTCGGCAATTCGCCGCCTTTGCCGTAACAGGCCGGACCTGGCACCGCGCCCGCGCTCTGCGGTCCGACGCGTAGCGCGCCGGTCATCGGCACGTGCGCAATTGAGCCGCCGCCGGCGCCGACACTGTGCACGTCAACCGAAGGCACCTTTATGGGGTAGTAGCCGATGGCCGTCTGGCGCGAGATCGTCGGCTTGCCGTCCTGAATGAGCGAGACATCGGTAGAGGTGCCGCCCATGTCGAAGCCAAGCGCTTCGGGATAGCCGGCCAGCGAGGCCATGAACGCCGCGCCTGACACGCCGCCTGCCGGGCCAGACATCATCGTGTGCACCGGCGACTGGCTGGCGCGCTCGACGCTCATCAGGCCGCCGTCGGAACGCACGATATTGACGCTGGGCTGAAACTGGATGCTGTGCAGCTTTTCCTCGAAACCGTTCAGATAACGACGCATGCTGGGGCGAACATAAGCGTTCATGACTGTGACCAGCGTGCGCTCGTACTCGCGAAATTCCGGCAGGATTTCCGAAGACAGCGACACCGTCATGTCAGGCGCGATTTCCTCAACAATGGCTTTAAGGCGCTGCTCATGGGCCGGATTGGCGTAGGAGTGCATCAGCGAGACGGTGATGGATTCGGCGCCGAGTTCGATCAATTCGCGGACCGCCTTGCGGGCCGACGCCTCGTCGAGCGGCGTGATCACGTCACCGCGCGCGTTGACGCGTTCGCGGATGCCGCGGGTTAGTTCAAGATCCGCCAGCGGGTCGGGCTTTTGCATAATGATCCAGCCGGCAAGCGGTCCCGGCGTCTGCGAGCGCGCCAGATGCAAAACCTGTTCAAAGTTCTCGGTAACAAGGAGACCGACTTTGGCGCCCTTCTCTTCCAGCACGATATTGGTCGACACCGTCGTCCCGTGAAGAAGCGCGGTAATGTCGGAGGCGGGGACGCCGGTCTCTTCCATCAGCTGCTGGATGCCGCTGAGAATTCCGACCGACTGATCGGCGGGCGTTGACGGCGTCTTCAGGAGCCGCATGGCGCCTGAACGCTCGTCGAACAAAAGCAGGTCCGTAAAGGTCCCACCGACATCAATGCCGAGCCGGCTGCTCATCAAATCCCCTGCGTTACGCGCCTCGGGGCGATGTCGCGTCGCGCCGAGGCTCGAACACGCCCTCTCGTCGTCTCTCCCTAAAGCACATCCGCGCCGTCCACGCGCGGAGGGAGGCGCGTTTGTATGCACGCCCATTTTTATGGCAAAGGTCCCGGGGCCCGACAATACTCTTGGAGCTACGGCCCATTGTCAACTCGTTACGTTGCGGAACTAGAGGAGCTAACACGCTGCCGATATGTGAATTTTGACAACAAGCGGGAATGATTTACCATCCCAGCTGTGCCCGGACCGAGACAGCGATTATGGCGGACGAAACCACTAAACAGCAACAATTCTGGATCGGGCTCATCGCCCTCATCATCCTTCTGATTTTCCTTTATTTCTATCGCCCCTTCGAGACCTATCTGGTCGCGCATATCCCCTTCATTCACTTCAACAATGTGGTTTTCTGGTTCGCCTCGCTGGTGGGCATCGTGGCTTACGCGTTCGCGCATTGGCAGTCGTTCCGCAACGAGATTTTCCGCAACGTCACTGACTTGAACGTCGATACGCTGGTGTTTGACACCCTGCAGGCGGCCATTCTCGTGGCGGTCATCTTCTGTGCCGGTGGGACGCTCCAGGCCATTGAGGTCTTGAGCGAATATTTCGTCAATCGCGGGCCGATCCTCGACTCTGGCTTTGGCGAGAAATTGCTGTCGATCTTCCTGCTGGTGGTTTTGGCGGTGATTTTCCTGCTGCTGCACTACGTGGTGCGGGCGTTGCGCACCGGCTGGCGGCCACAAAGCGCGCCGCCGCGAGCGCGCTGACTTAGTTTCTACCGAGGGATGTATAACGGCGCGAGCCGAGCGCCGGTCAGGCCGATACGGCTGCCGGCGCATTAACCAGGTCATTGAAAACTGCGAGCGAGCGCTCGATGCGGGCGCGCTGCAGTCCGCGCACAATGAAAATCAGCCGTGAGCGCCGGTCGGAATCCGGCCATTGTTCAAGGTGGCTTGGCGGATGAACGATGTGCTGCACGCCGTTGATCAGTACCGGTGTCGGCACCCCGGCCACGTTCAACAATCCTTTGAGCCGGAGAATGTCGGCGCCGTGCCGATGCAGCAGCATGCTCGCCCAGACACCGAATGCAGTCCAATCCAAGGGCCGATCGAAGATGACCGCAAAGGAGGCAACGCCCGCTGTGTGATCAGGCGCGTTGTCGTCTATTTCCTCGGCGACCCAGTGCCGGGCCTCGCGAGCCTTGCCGTCCGCGTCGTAGATATCGTCGGTGAGAACCTGGTGGAGATCGCCGCTTATGTCGGCGGATTGCAAAATCTGCGCGGAGCCGTTGAGAGCGCGGAGCCGCGCGCGCAGCGCTTGGACGGATTGCTCGTCGGACAGATCCGTCTTGGTCACCACCAGGCGGTCGGCCATCGAGACCTGTTTGACCGCTTCGACGAATTCGCCGAGTTGCGAAGTGCCGTTGACGGCATCGACCGTGGTGATGATGCCGGACAGGCGGAAATGGTGGCGCAGCACCTGCTCCGAATGCAGCGTGTAGGCAATTGGAGACGGATCGGCCAATCCCGACGTTTCAATGACAACGCGGCGGAAGTGCGGGACTTCGCCGCGGGTTCGTTGCGACAATAAATTCCGCAACGCCTTTTGCAGATCGCCACGAACAGCGCAGCACACACAACCGTTCTCCAGCAACAGCGTGCTCTCGGCCACGGCCCGGAGCAGATGGTGATCGAGCCCCACTTCCCCGAACTCGTTGACCAGAACGGCGACGTCGGACAGTTGCGGCGCGTGCAACAGGCGTTGCAGCAAGGTTGTTTTGCCGCTGCCAAGAAAGCCGGTGATGATGTTGACCGGGGTCAACTCGCCGTAGGTCGTCATCTTGCTGGCTCAGGCCTTCGCATTGCCAAGCGCGTTCAGATATCGCTCGTCAAGCGGATCGCATTCCCGGCCGCCGATCCGCTCTGCGGCCGGCCAAACGTCGGCGACGGTGTCGACAATCGCCGTCCGCCCAGTGCGGCTGGTCAGCAAATAGGCGTTGCCCGACCAGTCCTTGGCAACAACACCTAGGGGCCTGAGGACGGCGTTAAGAATGCGGACGCGCGCCTGGCGCTCGCGCAGCCGCGTCTGCGGCTCGGTCCGGCTGGCAAAGACTTCGGGAGCACTCGAGCTATCGCTCCAATGACCCTTGCCGCCAAGTACGCCGCATAGTGCGCACATCGCTGCCGCTAGAGCGCGCCGGCCGCCTGAACGGGAGCGCTCTCCCGCGGATAGCGGCGGCGGAAATCGTCGGCGATCTCGTCGAAGGTGCAGAACTTCACGCCGGCATGCTTTGAGAGATAATCGTACATCCGCTCCAGCATGAGCAGAACCTGCGGGCGCCCGGATACGTCGGGATGGATGGTCATGGCGAACACCGCGTAGTCGCATTCGCGGTAGACCCAATCGAACTGATCGCACCACAGCTCTTCGATGTCGCGCGGCTTGATGAAACCGTGGCTGTTCGGCGCGCTCTTGATGAACATCATCGGCGGCAGGTCATCGAGATACCAGCTGCCGGGGATGTCGATCAGATCGGTTTCCTCGCCGCGCACCAGCGGCTTCATCCAGTCATTCGGATGCTTGGAGTAGTCAATCAGCGTCCAGCTGTCCCCGACCCGCACATAGAACGGGTGGAAATCGTTGTTCATGAGGCTGTGGTCGTACTTGATCCCCTTTTTCAGCAGCAGCTGGTTGGTGACGGTGGAAAATTCCCACCACGGCGCGACATAGCCGGTCGGACGCCGGCCGCTGAGCCGCTCGATCAGATCGATGCACTTGTCCATGACCGCCTCTTCCTGTTCCGGGGTCATGGCGATCGGGTTTTCGTGCGAGTAGCCGTGCATGCCGATTTCATGGCCGGCATCGACCACCATCTTGCATTGCGTTGGGAACGTTTCGATCGAGTGCCCTGGAATAAACCAGCTGGTTGGTATCCCGAGGCGATCGAAGAGTTTGACGAGCCGCGGCACGCCAATTTCACCGGCAAAAAGGCCGCGGGAAATATCGCAAGGCGAATTCTCGCCGCCATAGGAGCCGAGCCAGCCGGCGACAGCGTCGACGTCGACGCCGATCGCGCAGAGTATCTCCTTCTTTCCGCCGGCGCCGGTCCGCGGCATTGAGCGCGCGCTTCGCGCTGCCTCCGCGCCGCGCGACGTCACCAGCGAACGCGGCTGATAGCGCGGACCCGCTGCTGTGCCGTAGCCAGCGCGGCCGGAGCCGAAAGCCGGATGCAAACGATTTTCGTCGGTCATGGGTGCCCCACTCTAATCACGGTTCGTTGGACGGGCGCTCGGTTCAACCGTCAACGATACGGAACAAAACTGCCGAACAGTCCCACGTTGCTAGCGGACCGGCAAGAGGGCGGCTATCAACGCATGTTTGCCATTGCGCTTGTTTGCACGCCGCCATCGTTGACAAGCAGCCATGGGCAACGTCATCTTCATCTATTCCTCTTAGGTCTGGAGCGACAGCCATGAGCGACTGGCGGAGCAGTACCAGGGCAGATTACGAGCGTAAGGGCTTCGCCGCCCGATCCGGCTACGGCAAAAGCCCGGTCTTGCTGATCGTCGATTTCATTAACGCCTTTACCGATCCAACAACGCCGCTTGGCGGCGACTTCGCCTGGGAGATCAACGCGACGCGAAAGCTTCTGGAAGCCTTTCGGCGCGGCCGGCTGCCGGTCGTCTACACGACAACCGCTTACGCCAAGGATCTGCGTGACGGCGGCGTATTCGTGAAAAAGGTCCCCTCGCTTGCAATTCTCCAACAAGGTTCGCCTCTGGTCGAGGTCGACCCCAGAATTGAACCGCTGCCGGGCGAGCGGATCGTCGAAAAGAAATATGCCAGCGCCTTTTTCGGCACCCATCTGGATGTCGAGCTCCGGTCGCTCGGCATCGACACCGTCGTCCTGGCCGGCTGTACGACGAGCGGTTGCATTCGCGCTTCGGCCGTCGATTCCCTGCAGTACGGCTTCCAAACCATCGTCGTGCGTGAGGCGGTCGGCGACCGCGCTGCGGGACCACATCAGGCAAACCTCTTCGATATGGACGCGAAATATGCGGATGTCGTCTATCTCAAGGACGCCCTCGACTATCTTGGTACATTCGCCGCAAGGGCAGATTTCTCGTCCCATGCGCAGGACGACTTCGACCAATGGTGGCGGCAGGCGCAGCGTGCTTGAACCTCAACATGGCAAACCCGCAACAACCGTCCGGACTGTCGTCGGCGTTCGACGATATGTTGGCAAAAAGCAAGGAACGCTTTGACGATCTGTACATTCGACAGCAACCGGTTGCCGCGTCCTTCACAGTCGCCCAGGCACTGCCCGGCAGCGACTGGCCGACGATTCTCGCAGGGACTGCGGCCCCTGCCCAGCTCGACCCGGACTCACCTGTCGTGCGCCAACTCAACGACCGCTTCGGCGACAATTGGCGCTTTGAGATTGCCGAACAACAGCGCGACGGCGATGAAGCAATCGTTCTGGGCAGGCTCATTCTCGGAAAAGACGGCGCCGTGCGGACCCAGTTCGGGCGCGCCGCAATCGGAGCAAAACCAGTCGCCGGGGCAAGCGGCGGGGTTATGTTTCAGCTCGGCGCCGGAGGCGACACCGATGAACGCGATGCCTTTCGCCGCGCCACCGAAGCGGCGCTGATCAACTGCGCCGAGCTCGGCTAAGCAGACAAATCCGGCCTGTTGCTCCGCTCAGTGCGCGGCCGTCGCGCCGCGCGCTGTTTGTCTCGCGGCTTCGCTTTTCTCGGCGTATTCGCCGCACCAGTCGTTACCGAACGTGATCGGCCACGCACCGACCCCGTTCTCGCGGCGCTCCGGCGGAAACCGGCGACAGTATCCGACCGCCTGGTCCGAGTCTGGATCGGCCCCTTCCGTGGGATGAAAATGCCACCACCGGCAGCCGGAGCAAACGAACTTGGCGGTTACAGCCATCGCCTGACATTCCTTTCAATTCAGGGTCGCATTCAACCACTATTTGTTCACTCCACTCAACTCCTGGTGAAGGAGCGCTCGCCGCCAATGCGATCAGGCACTGCGGTCGGGGGTTGCGCGAGCGGGACAATGCTGACAATCTTTCATGTGAAATCTTACAACAAGGCGTTGTGCTCCCGGGTTTGGCACGGCGGCGCGGGGACGATCAGCAATCCATGGCGCGCGTAGGCGTCGACGTCGGCGGCACTAATACGGACCTCGTTCTCGAGGCCGATCACGGCGTGTTCGTGCACAAGGTTGCGAGCACGCCGCACGACCAGTCTGAAGGCGTGCTCAAGGGGCTGCGCGAGCTCTGCGAAATCTCCAAGGTCCGCCCCGACGACGTATCGCTGATCGTGCATGGCACCACGGTCGCCACCAACATCACCATAGAGCATAACGGCGCCGAAGTCGGCATGCTCACGACGCGTAATTTCCGCGACATTCTCCACATCGGCCGCCACAAGCGGCCCTACAATTTTTCGCTGCATTTCGAAGTCCCTTGGCAGCAGCGGCCACTGGTCAAGCGGCGAAACCGCATCGCGGTGACCGAGCGCATTCTGCCGCCAGACGGCACGGTCGAAACCGCTCTGGACGAGAAGGAAGTCGCCGAGGCGATCCGGCTGTTCAAGCGCCGCGGCATTAAATCCGTGGTCATCGGCTTTCTGTTTTCGTTTCTCAACGACGCGCACGAACGGCGCGCCGCGGAAATCGTTCGGGCCGAAATGCCGGACGCGTACATCTGCACGTCGTCCGAAGTCGCCAACGTCATCCGCGAATACGAGCGGTTCTCCACCGCGGCGATGAACGGCTTTGTCGGACCCAAGACATCGCTCTATCTCAACAACTTGCAGAACAAGCTGAGCCAAAACGGGTTCCGGGCCAATCTGCGCGTCATTCAGTCGAACGGCGGGATCGCCACCGTTGAGACCTGTTCACAGAAGGCGGTCGGCATCCTGATGTCGGGCCCCGCTGGTGGCGTGATCGGCGGCCGGGCCGAGGGCTTGATGTGCGGCCGCTCCAACCTCATCACTGTCGATATCGGCGGTACCTCAGCCGACATCAGCACCATCCCCGACGGGCGCATCAAGATCATGAATGCGCGCGACTCCTACGTGAACGGCCATCCCATTCTGGTGCCAATGATCGATCTCGTTTCGATCGGCGCCGGCGGCGGCTCGATCGCTTATATCGACTCCGCCGGCGGTTTCCATGTCGGGCCGCGCTCGGCTGGTGCCGAACCGGGCCCCGCCTGTTACGGCCGAGGCGGCGAAGAGCCGACGGTCACGGACGCCCAAGTGGTTCTCGGACGCCTCGATGCCGACAAGATGCTGGGCGGCGATCTGCAGCTCAACCCCGACCTGGCGCACAAGGCGGTTGAAGCGAAGGTGGCAAAGCCGCTCGGCCTATCCATTACCGACGCCGCGCTTGGCATCATCAAGGTCATCAACTCGAACATGGCTTTGGCGATCCGCTCCAATTCCGTCGCGCGCGGCATCGACCCGCGGGAATTCGCGCTGGTGCCGTTCGGCGGCGCCGGCCCACTGCACGGGGTTGCGCTGGCCGAAGCCATTTCGGCGAAAGAGATCATCGTGCCGGTCGCTCCGGGCATTACCGCGGCGATGGGGCTGCTGCAGACCGACATGCAATATGAACATGCGCGATCTTTGATTGTTTCCCTGAAACACGCGGATCAGGCCGCGCTCACCCGCATCAACACCGTGATCGACGAGCTGGTGGATCGGTGCCGGCGCGATCTGGCGAAGGACGGTGTGCCGCCGGAACGACATAAATTTCGAAAGCTCGCGGAATGCCGGTATCACGGACAGGGCTTCGAGCTGCGTGCGCAGCTTCCGGACGGCAAAGTGACTGCCGCCAACCTTGGCGAAGTTGTTGCCGCCTTTCACCAGCAGCACCGGCTCGATTACGGCTATCACTTCGAGGACGGCGAGGTCGAATTGATAACGGTTCGGGCGATCGGCCGCGAAGATGTCGTGCCGCTCAAGGTTGCGCGGATCGAAAAGGCCAACGGCTACAGCATATCGGATGCGCTGCTCTACAGCCGTCAGACCACGTTCGATGACGGCAAGACCGTCGAGACGCCGCGCTACAACCGCGACCGTCTCAGAGCCGGACATCGGATCGCGGGGCCGGCGATCCTGATCCAGCACAACTCTACGACATTGCTGCCGCCCGGATACGTCGCCGAGGTGGCCGAATTCGGCAATCTGCGCGTCCACCGCGGTTGAAAGCGAGCGTCATGTCCGGACAGACCATCGATCCGATTACGTTGCAAGTGATCAACGGCGCGTTGCAGACCATCGCGGAAGAAATGGGGCATGTGCTGTACCGCATGTCGTTTTCCTCCATCATCCGCGAATCGCAGGATCTCGGTGCTGGGTTATTCGACACCGAATTCAACACGCTGTGCGAATCGGAATCGACTCCGCTGCACATCGGCTCCCTGCCCGGCTATCTCGCGGGCATTCGCGACACCCTGCAGGATGGCGAATGGCACGACGGCGATGTCGTCATTCACAATCATCCCTATCACGGTTCGAGCCATTCGCCCGATATCGCGGTCGTCGTCCCCGTGTTCCACGAAGGCACGCTGGTTGGATACTCGGCGAACACCGCCCACCATGTCGATATCGGCGCGGCGACGCCGGGATTGATTATCGACATTCCCGACCTCTTCGCGGAGGGCATGCTGTTTGCCGGCACCAAGCTCTACGAGCGCGGTAAGCGCAACGAGGCGGTGTGGGAATTCATCCGCCGCAACAGCCGCGCGGCGCGCCAGTTGCAGGACGACCTCGATGCCCAGATCGCTTCGGCCCGGCTCGGCGCCAAGCGGTTTGTCGAGCTCATGGACCGCTACGGGCGGCAGATGGTGCTCGACGCGACCCAGCAATTGATGGACTACACCGAGCGCGTGCTGCGCCAGCGTATTGCCAAGATTCCGGATGGCGAGTATCGCGCCGAAGGGTTCCTCGACGACGACGGCAAGAACCGCGATGTCCGTCTCCCGATCAAGGTGTGCGTCCGCGTTACTGGCGACGACATCGAGATCGATCTCACCGGCTCGTCGAAGCAGGTCGAGACCGCGTTCAACGTGCCGTTCGAAGGCTCGACCAAGGTCGCCTGCTTCTGTGCCGTCCGCTCGCTGCTGCTCGATGCCGTGACTTCGGACGTGAAGGTCCCCTCCAATCAAGGATCGTTCCGCCCGGTGAAAGTCACCGCCCCCAAAGGTTCAATCTACAATCCGATTTACCCGGCCGCCGCCGAGGCGCGCTTTGCCCAATGCAATCGGGTGATCGATCTGATCTACAAGGCGCTGGCGCCGGTGTTGCCGAACGACATCATCGCCGGAAGCTCCGCAAGCCTGTCGTTCTGCTCGTACGCCGGCATTCGCCCCTCGGGGGATTACTGGGTGTTTCTCGAAGTCAACGAGGGCTCATATGGCGGCCGCCCGCGCGCCGACGGACCGGACAGCATCGACAATCTGATGGCCAACACCCGGAACAACCCCATCGAAGATCTGGCGATGCATCTGCCGATGATCTGCGACCGCTACGAATTGCGCGACGACGTCATGCCGGGCGCAGGGCGGTTTCGTGGCGGTATCGGGGTGGTGAAGGCGCAGCGGGTTTTGACCGACGCCTTCATCACTCACGAGAACGAACGGCACCATGACGTGCCGTGGGGCATCTTTGGCGGCGATTTCGGACAGGTCGGGAAGGTCGACATCTACAATGTCGCCCGTCCGAACGACATCAAGCACATGCCGGCCAAGTTCTCCGGAATGCGGGTAGCGGCCGGCGACGTGCATGTCTTCTACGGTCCATGCGGCGGCGGTTATGGCGATCCGTTGGAACGTCCGGCCGACAAAGTTCTTGAGGACGTGCTCGACGGCTTCTGCACGGTCGAGCATGCTCAACTCGCCTACGGCGTGATCGTCGATCTAACTGCCGAGACTGTGGACGAAGCAGCGACCAAGGCGTTGCATGAGCGCATGCGCGGAGCTCCGCGATCAAAGCCGACGGCATCCGCCGAACCGCCGCGGCCGCGAGCGCCGGAGCAGGCACGCGCACCCGCCGGCAACGGCGCCGGAGCTCCCGGCCCTCAAC
>JBAUGC010000140.1:0-4540 GCA_049679485.1 Xanthobacteraceae bacterium | reverse complement strand
TTACGTGCGCTCGACGAGACCAGCCAGGCGGTCAATTCGACGCTCGACCTGCAAACGGTTCTCTCTACGATCGTCGCCAAGGCGGTGCAGCTCGCCGGGACCGAGGCTGGAGCAATCTACGTGTTCGACGAAGTGCAGCGCGAATTTCGCCTGCGCGCCACCTACGGCATGGATCAGGAATTAATCGACGCGCTTGGGCATCAGCATATCCGTCTCGACGAGCCGAATTTGCTGCCCGGCGTCACACTCGGCGAGCCGATCCAGGCCGCCGACCTGAATCAGGAGATTTCCACGCCGGTGAACGACGTCGTCCTGCGCGCCGGCTACCGGGCGCGCCTGATCGCGCCGCTGGTACGCGGCGAAGACACCATCGGGCTATTGGTCGTCCGCCGCCGGGCGCCCGGGGCCTTCGCGCGGAACACTATCGACCTGGTAAAGACCTTTGCCGCGCAATCGGCGTTGGCGATCCAGAACGCGCGGCTGTTCCACGAGATTGAAGACAAGGGCCGCGAGCTCGAAATTGCCAGCAGGCACAAGTCGCAATTCCTGGCCAATATGAGCCACGAGCTGCGCACGCCGCTCAACGCCATCCTCGGTTACACCGAGCTGATCCTCGACGAGATCTATGGCGAAGTGCCGGAGAAGATGCGCGGCGTATTGGAGCGGGTGCAGACTAACGGCAAGCATCTGCTCGGCCTGATCAACGATGTCCTCGATCTGTCGAAGATCGAAGCCGGCCAGCTGACGCTGTCGTTGTCCGAATATTCGCTCGCCAATCTGGTGCACGGCGTGTACGCGGCGGTCGAGCCACTGGCGGCAAAGAAGAATCTTGCGCTGACGACGAAGATTGCACCGAGCCTGCCGGCAGGGCATGGCGACGAGCGCCGGCTTTCCCAGGTACTGCTCAACCTCGTCGGCAATGCGATCAAATTCACCGACAAAGGCGAGGTGGCGATCGAAGCCTCGCTCACCGACGGCTCATTCCGGTTGGCGGTGCGCGACAGCGGGCCGGGCATCGCCGCCGCGGATCAGGTGAAAATCTTCGAGGAATTTCAGCAGGTCGATAATACGCTGACCAAGCAAAAAGGTGGCACCGGATTGGGGCTCGCCATCTCCAAGCGCATCGTCGAGATGCACGGTGGCCGCATCGTGGTGGATTCGGAACTGGGCAAAGGCTCGACCTTCACCATAAAGCTGCCGGTTAATGTCCGAGCCGAAGCACGAGTGTGACGGGCGTCACGCCTTTCATCCCCCGACGGCGATATTTCACAATACTAGAACAACAAAGCGACGCGATCGTTGCGTCGGCGCAACGCGCCTGTGCAACAACGCAATCTTGCGGGTAGGCCGGAAAGACGCCAGTATTCATCGCCGATCGGGGAGCTGAGAAATGTCGATTAAGCTGGGGGTTGCCGTCCTCGTGCTAGCAACTGCGCTAGCCACCACAACATACGCCGCCAGCAAAGGCGGAGGAGGCAGTCACGGCGGAGGCAGTCATGGCGGGGGCAGTCATGGCGGGGGCAGTCACGGCGGGAGCAGTCACGCCGGCGGTTCACACGCTAGCCACGGCGGCGGCAGTCACGGCGGCGGCCACGAAGCCAAAGGCGGCCATGAAGGTCACGGTGGCCATGCTGGCCACGGCGGCAAGGCGCACGCAGGCTTCGCCGGCGCATTTCGCAATCCGCTGTTCTGGCTGTACTGGCCGTTTGCCTATTACGCGGGACCGGATCAGCTGGCTCTGACTTGCGGCGAAGACGTCAGCGACATCGCCAGCATGCCGCTCGACCAATTCCGCGATGCGATCCATCCGACCGACGAACTGGCCGCCGCGCTTGACGATCTCGCACTCGCCGTGACGAAGGCGACGCAGGACATCAAAATTGCCTGTCCGGCCGAGATGCCGCTGACGGCTCCCGGCCGGATAGCGGCGATGCAGCGGCGCATCGAGGCCATGATCGCGGCGGTAGAGATCGTGCAACCGCCGCTGGAGAAATTCTACGGCCTTCTCGACGACGAGCAGAAGGCGCGAGTGAACGCGCTTGCCAATGCCGCGCGACAAGGCCCGCCGGGAGACAAGCCCGAGTACATGGCCGCCGAGGACTGCGGTCCTTCACAACTCAGCGGGATGGAACTGCCGGCGGCTGAGATCGACAAAGCGGTGCACCTGACTGACCCGGAGCGCACCGGTTTGGTGGCGTTGCAGAACGCAGACACTCAGGCCGCGGCGGATTTGCTCAAGGCCTCCTGCGGAGCAGAACCCGCGATCACGCCGCCGGGGCGGCTCGCCGCAGTCCGCAAGCGGCTCGACGTCATGCTCGCCGCCGTCAAGACGGTGAGCGCGTCGCTCAACGATTTTTATGGAACGCTATCCGATGAGCAGAAGGCGAAGTTCGAAGCCATCGGACCGATAGCGGAAAGCGAGCCCGAGCCTGAAGTCGTGCACGCCCCGGTACGCAGGATTGGCCCTCCGCCGATCGGCGCCATCATCCGGCACTTTGTGCCTTTCTAGGCGGCAGAGCCATCGCACGTTCGCTTTGCATGGTCCGGCCGGAGCGCGCTGGGCGGCTTTGATTCCGTGTGAAGAATTGTGTTCCGCCCCGTCGCCCGCGCACATCATCATCGTGTCATACAAAAGGCCGAAAATTCGACCGGCGAAAACAACCGCACAGCAGAACGGCGGGCGCCGGGAGAACTGATGATGTGGTGGATCGCGGCGCTGCTGTTCGTATTTTTAGCCCTCGACGTTGTCGTCAAGTCGACCGGCGCGTCGGCAAAACCGCCATCTCCACCCGCGTCGAAATCGTAAACGCCGTAGCCGACCGCAAAGTAGCCTTGCGCGCTTACGGCGCCGGTTCGCCGGCGCGAAACCTCACAGACTTTCTTGCGGGCGTTCGGGCGAATTTTGGCGCCCGCCGATCGGTCTGAAATCGGCGAACCTCGGACCGGTGATACCGGTCGGCACCGTGCGTGAGGTGGCCAATTGCGGCAACTCAACCGTGCAAACCAGAAAAACTATCCGCAGCATTAGTAATTTCATTCGGGCTCCGCGGGCGCGCGCCTTATACTGCCCCGTTTCAGCGAGCCGTTCTGAACCAGGACCAACATGACCAGCATCGACCGTCGCCTCACGACCCCGCCTTCCGGGGCCGGGGTCGGCACTTGGCGCACACCATTCTTGATTATTGGCTTCGGCTGCCTGATCTCGATGATGTCCTTCGGGCCGCGCTCCTCACTCGGCTTTTTTCTGACGCCGATGTCGGCCACCAATCATTGGGGCCGCGACGTATTCGGCTTTGCATTGGCATTGCAAAACCTGTTGTGGGGCGTCGGCCAGCCGTTCGGGGGCATGATCGCCGACCGGTTCGGCGCGGGCCGGGTGCTGTGCGCCGGCGGGGTCATGTATGCCGCCGGGCTTGCGCTGATGTCGCATGCGACCAGCGGCTTGGGACTCGACGTTTCGGCTGGCGTGCTGATTGGATTTGGCCTCGCCGGCACTTCATTCATGATCGTGCTGGCGGCGTTCGGCAAGCTGCTGCCGCAAGAGTGGCGTTCGCGCGCCTTCGGATTTGGCACGGCCGCGGGTTCGTTCGGGCAATTCCTGTTTTCGCCGGTCGCCGTTGCGCTGATGGACGCGTTCGGCTGGCAACAGACTCTGGTGATTTTCGCCGTCGCCGCGCTTGCCATGCTGCCACTCTCGCTGGCGCTGGCGACGCCGGCAGCCGAGGTGACCAAAGGTGCCGCGCCGCAATCACTGCGGCACGCCCTCGGCGAGGCGTTCGCCAACCGCTCCTATGTGCTGCTGGTGCTGGGCTTCTTTACCTGCGGATTTCAGCTCGCTTTCATCACCGTGCATATGCCGGCCTATCTCGTCGACCGCGGCTTGTCCGCGACTGTCGGCGGCTGGACGCTGGCGACGATTGGGCTGTTCAACATCGTCGGGTCGATTACCGCCGGCTGGCTCGGCGACCGTATGCCGAAGCGCTATCTGCTGTCGTTCATCTATCTGGTCCGCGCGGCGGCGATCGGCGCGTTCATCTGGTTCCCGGTTACGCCGCTCTCTTGCATCGTGTTCGGCGCGACCATGGGGTTGATGTGGCTGTCGACCGTGCCCCCGACCAACGGCATCATCGCCGTCATCTTCGGTACCCGGTGGCTTGGGACGCTGGGCGGCTTCGCTTTCTTCAGCCATCAGGTCGGCGGTTTCCTGGGCGTCTGGCTCGGCGGCGTAGTGTTCGACCGTACCGGTTCCTACGATCCGGTGTGGTGGCTGGCAATCCTGTTCGGTATCCTCTCGGCGGTGATCAATCTGCCGATTGTCGAGAAGCCGGTTGCGCGCCTGGTTGCCGCGCCGGCGTAATCAGCACCGATGCGCGAAACCGTCGCCAAACGTTCAACAATGCCGCCGCTCATTGTGTCCGGCGTGGTGATTGTCATCGGGCTCGCCGGCACCGGCTGGCTATGGGTCCATTACGGCACGGCGGTTTTCTTCGAGACCATCCGGGCAGGCTTCATCGCCTGCTTCGGTTAGAGCATGATCCGG
>JBAUGC010000139.1:0-2034 GCA_049679485.1 Xanthobacteraceae bacterium | reverse complement strand
GCCGTCCAACTCGTCGCAGTATTTCAGGCCGCCGGCGAACAGCTGTTGGGCCATATGGGCGTCGAAGATCTTTCCTTTGAGGTCGTCAATGGCTGAATTTTGGGCATGTAGCGCGGACGCGGGAAATAACAACAGCGTAATCACGCCGAAGGCAAGCCGCCTCCCCCAAGTCCCGCGGCCATCGTCCTTGAGTCCAAAGTCCCTGAGTCCCACGTCCTTGAGTCCCGCGTCGTGCAAAGACGGTACCAATTTACTGGATCGGGCCGGCAGCGTACCACAATACCCCGGCGGCGTTCTTAATCGTTCATTATCCATGAACATGATGGCGCAGCGATTGCGGCGCCCAGCCGGCATATAGTTAGCGCCGTCGTCGATGCTGCCTTGTTCCCGCCAAATCTTCTTTGCAGAACAAAGCAATGTTGCGTGACTGAGGCCCTGCCTTGCGCATCACCGCCAGCTTTTTAGTGATCGCGTTTACGTTTGCCGCTGCAGGCGGCGAGGTGGCGGCCCAAACGTATCCCCCCTTGATGCCGGGCGATTACTACCCGGCGCCGCCGGCGTACTATCCACCACCCCCGCCGCGGCCCTATGCGAACGCGCCGATCCCGCCGGCCGATGTCGGCCCGCCGATGCGCGATCCTTATGGGCGGCAGCCTTACGACTACGCCAACGATTACCAACAGGGTCCATATCCGCCGCCGCGGCCATATTTCGCCGCGCCGGCAGACCGGCCGTACTTTGGTGGGCCGACTGGCGCCGAGCGGGCGCCCGACGGGTCGACCATGATGGCGGCGTTGCCGCCCGAGGATCGGCCGGAAACCGGGCCGCGCCGGGAAATACCGCCGCAGTTCCGCCGCCAGCTGGTTGACTACGTCACTTCCGAACCCGCCGGAACAGTCATCATCGATACGCCGCGCACCTACCTCTACCTCGTGCTCGGCAACGGTAAGGCCATGCGCTATGGCATCGGCGTCGGCCGCGAAGGTTTCACCTGGTCGGGCACCGAGCGCATCAGCCGCATGACCGAGTGGCCGGACTGGCATCCGCCAAAAGAGATGATCGACCGGCAGCCTTATCTGCCGCGGTTCATGGCCGGCGGCGACGGCAATCCGCTCGGCGCGCGCGCACTCTATCTCGGCAACACGCTCTATCGCATTCACGGCACCAATCAGCCGTCAACCATCGGGCATTTCGTTTCGTCAGGCTGTATCCGCCTGACCAACGAGGATATCGAAGATCTCTACAACAGAGTGAACCTTGGCTCACGCGTCGTGGTCCTGGCCGGATCGCCGCCGGCTGCGGCAGCCGCGAGGCGCCTGCCATATCCTCGCTAGTCGCGGCGGACTTTGATTTGCTGTCGTCGGCGAAACTTCAAATTCAAGACGCCCGAGATCCAAAACTAGCGAAGACCGGCACGTCATCGTTAGCCCCAGCCCCGACCGCTTAAATTTTCCTGTTGGTTTTTCCGCGACTCAATTAATGTTGCCGTCGTCGGCTTGACGGGTCGAACCCATTGTTAGTCCGGCAAGGAAGCGGTCGCGGAGCGCGCGGCCGCTGCGAGCTAACTGCCTCGCGCTGACCTCTCGCCCTATGTGACGCGTGTTTTCGAAAGTCACGCACGGCGTTCAGCGAGGTGCAATGCTTCCCAATATCCGCCTGATGATCGCAGCTACGTTTGCGGCGGTCCTGATGCTGATCTGCGGATTCAGCATGTTCGCTACTTTCCGCGTCAGCCACGCTCCGCTCGAACGCGTGGCATCCGCCGCATCGCTTCACCTGGTCACCACTGATGCCGCAACGCCTGCCACGACCGTTACGGCATCAGCCCCGTTCAACAATCGCTTTGATGTCGGCGAACCGGGCAGCGGCAGCGTCGCAGCCTTGGCCTATGCCGCCCCCGATCCGGCCGAACCGGCGGAGACGAATGTTACCGCACCGACCGCGGACGATCGCGAACCAATCGCAGCAGAACCGGCGAGCGGGGACGGTCAGGCGTCGTCACAACAAGCCGCCACAGCGGAAGCAAAACCTGAG